>NZ_JAGJEF010000077.1:0-22491 GCF_018100875.1 Pseudoalteromonas sp. MMG012 | reverse complement strand
CAACTGGCCTGCGACAGTCACTGATTCTGCAAGTGCGTTGTTGCTATCGCCTGGGACAACTGAACCAACTGATGTGTATTGGTGAAAATCACCAGTTGCCGTCAAAAGTTAAATCATGACAGCCGCCGATTTGAATGGTGTTTTTACCATTTGTACCGTATACAGTCATATTTGAGCGCTTGCTCGCTAATTTAAGGCTGAAAGATAAATATTTCATATGTTGATTTGATAGTGTTTCTTCAATTGTCATAGCACTTCTATTAATACCGTCAGAGCATAAGCTCCAAGACATAGCGTGAGAATGTGGGCTAATACACATCAAGGTTAAAGTTGACATAGTGAGCGAATGTTTATCTAGCATGCTTATTATATTTATGATGGATTGAATACGAGTGTAAGGTAAGGCGTAACTGTGCAAGCAATATCTATATAAATACATATTGGTAATATCGAAAACACATGGACATTATCGGTTTGGGGTAATAATATCCTCGACCGCCAAAACGAGCAGTATGACATTTGGTGTAACCGACGCCTCTATTGATATTTTTAGAGTTTTGAGCATAGCTTAGAGATTTAATTTCCAAGTTATGATTGTATTATTGCGATGTTGACTGGCAGCTTGTTAAGATCAATTTAAATGATAAGGCTTTGTTTTTTTTTATTGAATACTTTCTATTTTAAAAGGGGGGGCTATGGCGTATTTGGTATCAAATCTGGATAGTACTAAGCTGTATTTAAAAGCATTTCACTGTATAGGCCGGCTGCATCAGTCAGTTGATAGCTGTGTAGATCATCCAGAGATATCAAGAATGCATGCGATTATTGAATGGCTTGATGAAAAGTGGTGGATTCGAGATGTCAGTAAGAATGGCGTATGGATAAATGATCTCAAGATTAACTCTAAGCAACCACAGCAATTGCAACTCAATGATACAGTCTGTTTAGCGAATGTTTCCGGCGCGACGTTTAAGGTCGCAAATTTAAGCAGCCCACAGGATATTTTAATTCCATTTTACGATGAAATTGAGCAAACGAATACAGTAGATGAAGAGTTGTTTTTACACCAATATCATCTATTACCGTCACAAGAGTGCCCCGATGTTGTTATTTATTATGATAATGTCGCTAAGCAATGGTGGTGTGAAAACATTGCGGATATGCAAAGTCGGCCGATCAGGGATGGTGAGCAGCTCAACATTGGTAGTACGAGTTGGCAATTGTTGCAAATAGTTAATAGGAGCACCGAAGAGACAGTTGATATAAGTGATGATTCAGGAAAAAACTTGAGTTTTGTTTTTCAAATAAGTCAAGATGAAGAAATGACAGAACTCAAAGTATATTGTGATGAGGAAGTCATTGATTTGGATGTTCGCAGTCACCATTATTTATCAGCTTTACTTGTAAGGTATAAGGCTGATATGGAGAAAAAAGGCATTTTACAAGGATGGGTGTCAATTGAAAGGTTATCGAGAGACCTCGGGATGGGTGAGAATCATGTCAATATCCAAATCCATCGAGCTCGCAAACAATTTGCTGATGCAGTGTCTTGTTTAGGCATAGAAGTACCTTTATTTATCGAAAGAAAAAAAGGGCATGTACGATTTTTTTCAGATAGATTTAAAATATTTAAAGGCAGTAAATTGGAGTTCAGTACTGATAGCCTCAAGCATTTATCATTGTAATATATGAATTGAATTTTTACGGTAAATAATAGAAGTACTTCGATCAGTCATGACTTGTGATGGTTTAACAAGCATAGATAAATAAATGAAGGCTATTACTTTCGCTCATGGGAAAGGTATTTTAAAGGCGGCTAAGAGACTGACTCAGTTGAGTGAGTCTCTTTTTAATTAGATTATAGACTCTTAGCATATTCCTTCACTAAAAAGTCTGTATAAGCAATATCACCACGGTAACGGGATAGGTGTGTGGTGTCTCTGAACATATCAGGTGTGACGGCGCTAATATCTTGATGATTTTTGATTGTAATACCAGTTGCCTGTTCTATTTGCTGAATTGCTTGAGCTAAGCGGTGTTTGCCTGCTGCTGAATACGTAATATAACGACTGTTTTTTGGCAGCATGACCACCTCAACAGTATTTGAAAAACGCTGAAAGTTTTTTACAATGTTAATAAAGCTTGTAATTAAGCGCGGCTCAAAATGCATGTCTTCAATGTCAGTGGTACGAATACGACTGAGACGATCATTTTTCATTTGGGCGTCAGTTTGTGTAACTGCGTAATACTTATCAAATATTTCAAGGGTGTGGGCTGCACGCTCTTCAGGAATAGTGCCAGCGCCTTGCCAGGGGTAATACCACTCTTCACCTTGATAATTAGGATATTCTTTCTTAAATAATGTATTTAATTCACGACCTAACTTGCGACGTTCTAGGGTAACTTTCTCATTATCTTGAAAGACATCTCTTCTATATGGTGGAAATACTTCTCGCGCATAGTAGCTGGTGATCATCTCAGCAGAGACATGATTACGAATATACTTAATGTTGTATAAATGCACCCCACGAGTTAGGTCCTCACGTAATATGCGCCATAGCTCATCATTGTTGGCCAGCATTGTAATGTAGGAGTCAACAGTAAATTGAGCTCGCTCCCATCGAGTAGTTGTAGCTTGAAAGGGGTTAAACTCAATGAGTGCCAGTTTTAATTGCCTATTTTTAGTGACAAATTGTTCAGCAATACGCCTTGAAAGTAAGTCTTGGTAATAGGGGTTTAAGCCGCCAAAGCCAAAATTGAAAGAAGTGATGTTTTTCCCCATATTTTTTAAATCACGGTCAAACTTTCGGGGCGAGAAGCCAGCTCTTACCATAGAGGAGCCATAAAACATAACGAGATCATTTGGCTCGGCAATAATATTTGGAAGGGCTGCTTTTGCCTGTAATACTCGGCCTAAAATTCCTTGTTGATTTGCGCCGTTAGCATCCAGTAATACGCGTACTAACCCCATAGCAGTTACCATAACTAACGTGATAGCTAAGGTGATTCTCATAAAAACACGTCGGCTTTGTACGGGTGTGCCGATGTTTGAGTTATCTTGATCAGAATTGGAAGTAGATAAATTCATTACTCGGTTCTCCTATTAATAAACACAGGGCTTGACCCACAATGATAACAAGCCAAAATAGCCCGTTTTTGTTCTCTAATTTGTTAGCTGATTTAATAACATAGTGGTCCATAACATGAACCAGTAAAACCCATACGGTGGTTAGTGCGAAAATAAGCCATGCATGTGCGCCAAGTTCCGTTGCACTGCCGATGGTGTGCAAATTACCAATAATGGTGACGGCACTGTGCATATCAGATGCTCTAAAAAATACCCAACCAAGTAGAATTAAGTAAAAAGTGACGGCCCATTTTAGCAAACGAGTCGTGAACCGATTACTGTGATTAAAGCGAGTGAATAAAGGTTGACTGGCTAAGTAATGGGTTAAGGTAATAATTGCGCCATGAAATGCGCCCCATGCCACGAAAGTCCACGCTGCTCCATGCCATAAACCACCAAGCAACATGGTGATAAATATATTGCGAGTGCGTTGGTTAAATCGGTTACCACCCAGAGAAATATATAAGTAATCTTTGAGCCAACTTGATAATGAAATATGCCAGCGTCGCCAAAAATCCACAGGCGAAAGGGCAAAGTAAGGCACCCTAAAATTAAGGGGGATGTTAAAACCGAGTAAGATGGCAAGGCCAATTGCCATATCGGTATAGCCTGAGAAGTCACCGTAAATCTGCCCCGCAAAGGCAAGTACTCCGGTCCACATCTCTAGTGTGCTTAAAGATTCCTGGGCAGCAAATGCTTTGTCTGCCGGGATTGCGAGAATGTCAGCCCCAGTTTTTTTAATTAACCCAACAGTGATGAGCAAAAAACCATGCTTTGCTTCGTCCCATTTGGGCAGAGAAATTTTGTGCATTTGTGGCAAGATATGCTTAGCTCTGAGGATTGGACCAGCAACGAGTTGTGGAAAAAACGATAAAGCAGCGATGAACTCAACTAAGCCTTTACGCGGTTTTAAGTCCCCTCGATACACATCAATGGTGTAACTTAAGCTTTGGAAAGTATAGAAAGAAATACCAACAGGGAGCACCCATGACAGTGTTTCCAATTATGCGTTGTAGCCAATACTGGATAAGAGTGCAGCGACAGATTCGATGGCAAAATCAGCATATTTGAAGACCGCTAAAATGCCCAAATTAATGGTCACTGAAAGCATTAGCCAGCGTTTTTTATTTTTTTTGTCAAGCGAATTAGCCATAGCTTGGGCAATGAAGTAGTCGGCAATACCGCTACCAACGAGCAAAGGGATGAAGCTATAATTCCATGCGCCGTAAAAAACTAAACTGCTAATAAGAAGACAATAAAGTTTGGGGGTTTGTTTTAAAAACACAAAGCCATAAAACAAGATGAAAATACAAAAAAACCAGAAAAATAACGGGGTGTTAAAAATCATACAGACCTCCATTTTGTTGCATCTGGTTAAGACTATTTAAGAGGAAATACATACGAGTCTCTTTTTTTAGAGACGAGTCTGCTGAACCCAAGCATAAGTTAGGAAAAGAATTCTCGTCTTTAGATTTAATTGGGTGCTAAGTCAGCTCAGTATTTGAGTGACATACTGGGTATATGCTAGTGGTAAAATAACGTCCCTCGTTATTTGATGGCACCTTGATTAATAAGGTAATCAGTGATCTTTTGATCACGAGACATATTCAATGGGCTTCGGATTTTATTCCCATCGGAGATACCCGTTTTAACGGATAGGTTCACATCGGCACCTTGGCTAACGAGTAAGCGAGTCATTTCAAAAAAACCTCTTCGAGTGGCATTAATTAAAGGCGTTTCGTCGCGTCGTACAACGGCATTGATATCTGCACCGTTATCAATTAAGAGTTGAGCAAGGTGAAGGTTGTTGGTCATCGCTGCATTAATGAGAGGGTTGCCGTCGCCATTTGATGATTGATCCACGTTGGCACCTAAATTAATTAATGCTTGCACCATTGCTTCATTGTTTTGCTTTACGGCAATAATGAGTGCCGTACCATCACCAATCGCAGGAATGTTAATATCAACGCCTTGATTTTGTAGGTGTTGAATTTGTGCAATATCATTGCGCATAACGGCCGCAATTAATTGTTCACCTTCGGTCGGGGGCAGCAATGAATAATGTAAGGCGTTTTGTCGCGTATCACTAATACTCACCTGCGGGACAAATGCTTGTGATACCTTAATGGTTGATGCTGATACAACAAAGCAAACCGCTAAAATACTGATGATGTTAGGCATCTTCATTTTTTTACTTTGAAGTACCGCATTAACACGGTTGTTGAGCTCTTTTTTTTGGCTAAATAATCCCATTGCTAATACGCTCCTGTTTTGGGTTATCATTAATTTTGCGCAATCAATCAGAGATTGTGCATATTGTTTGTTGTTATTGAGTTGCTTTACTGCACGTAAATCACACGCAAGCTCTCGGTCAATGTGAATGCGATTGTTTAATATGCGAATGACAGGACTCCACCAAAAAGCGATGGCGATAAACTCTTGAAGATAGTTAAACCATATATCATTACGTTGAATATGTGCTAGCTCATGTAAAATGATAGGGGTGAGCTGCTCAGTTGATAATTGAGTCACAATGTTTTTAGGGATAATGATTCTTGGCTTGATTAAGCCCACAACCATAGGTGAAGCGGCTTTTTTTGAGCTGTAGAGTTTAACCCGCGTTTTGGGGATTAAGTTACACACGTGAGCATGTTCGATGCCTTGACATGTTTTGAGCAATTGACGCGTGCGTATAAAAGACTGTAATACCGAAACGCAGCGCCATATGCATCCCACTAGCCACACACAGACTAATAACGTTAGTATCGTACTGAATTGAAAGACAATCTCACTGGGCATATGCCACAGTGATTGATGAGTACTTGTTGGCACCGTGACGTCGTAATTACGTAAAAGAGTGATAGGGTTCGTGTCTGCATTTGTGGTTGAGTGTTCATCGATAATTTTGTTGTCAAATAATGAGCTGGTGGACAGTAAAGTAATAGGCACAATGGTGGAAGTAATAAAAGCACTCATTAGTACCCAACTGCGCATTTCTGCGCTAGAGCGTAATACCTTATTTAGTATGAATAAAATGCAGATTAACACGCTACCAATGATAACGTGGTGCAACGCTAACGTGGTTAATAGAGTATATTGCGCTATCATCTGAAAGTCCTTTGATTAGCTGTAAATTGAACGAAAAGCGGACTAATCGTCGGCGCGATCAATGTGTTTTTGTAACTCGGCCAAATCATCTAATTCGATATCAGTTTCCTGTATTAAATGCTGAGCGAGTACTTCAGGCGAGCCGCCAAAAAACTTGTTTAACAAGGATGTGAGAGCACCCTTCCTTGCTTCTTTTTGAGTAATTTTAGGTGTATAGATAAATGCCTTTCCTTCTTTTCGAAAGTCGACATAATCTTTGTCTGCTAAGATTTTACACATGGTTTGTACAGTCGTATAAGCGGTTGCTTTTTCTTCACTGAGTGCCGCAGTGATTTCACGTACTGAGGCTTGCTCTTTGTGCCACAGAATTTCCATGATGCTTTGTTCACTGTCGGTAAGCTGGGTTGATTTTTTGCGGGCCATTTTATTTCCTACTAATTAATTAGTTTTAAGTACTATAGCGATAGCCTAAAAGTTTATCAACTAATTAATTAGTTTTTACTTCTAGAAGAAAAATATGAGAGGAGGGGTGAGGACGTTTTTCACCATGTCTACAATAAATACTCTGTAAAAGAGAGTTAATAGGTGACCGAGGTACAGTAAACTCATACTGTTCTAATCAGTATGAGTTCATGAAAGTGGTGTTTACGCTATTGATCATAAGGTTTCTAAGAAAGCCAAACTTACACCGGCCTTACTTTCTGCGCTTACGGCTCGATGTGGTATTTGAGCGGCTGTTACGGCCTGAAGATTTACCATTGCGGCGAGGCACAGGGTCCGCTTCGAAATTACCGTATTCATCATCGTCATATTTGACAACAGTAGCTTTTTTAGTGGGGGCAAATCCAGGAATAACTTCTTGGCTAAACGCTCGGTTGATCATACGTTCAATTGCGAGTAACTGTTTTTTTTCACTGGTACTCACGAGTGAAATAGCGAGTCCTTTGGTACCGGCACGACCGGTACGGCCAATTCGGTGTACATAATCTTCTGCGATATCAGGGAGATCAAAGTTGATGACACAAGGAAGTTGGTCAATATCAATGCCACGAGAGGCAATATCGGTCGCGACCAGGACTTTAATTTTACCGCTTTTAAACCCCTCTAATGCATGAGTTCGAGCATGTTGTGTTCTATTTGCATGAATAGATGCGGCGGGAATGTTCGCATGTTCTAATTGCGACACTAACTCATCAGCGCCTTTTTTGGTGCGACTAAAAACTAAGACTTGACGCCAGTTATTCGTTTTTATCAGGTGGATCAGTATTTCACTTTTACGTGCTTTATCGACAGGGTGTACTTTTTGCCTAATTGTATCTATGGTGCTATTTACAACATTTACTTCAATGAGTTGGGGGTCATTTAACATGCTACTAGCGAGTGTTTTGATTTCTTGTGAAAAGGTGGCGGAAAACATCAGAGTTTGCCGCTTTTTTGGCAATAAAGAAACAATGTGCGAAATGTCTTCAATGAACCCTAAATCTAACATGCGGTCAGCTTCATCTAATACTAATACTTCGAGTTGTGCAAAATTAATGGCTTTTTGGTTGTATAAATCAATCAAACGGCCAGGTGTGGCAACAAGGATGTCTAACCCAGCTTGAAGTGCAGCAATTTGAGGCTCAATCCTGACCCCACCAAATACCGCTGCAGAACGCAAATTCATGTGACTACTGTAATTCTCGACACTATTGGCGACTTGTGCGGCGAGCTCTCGGGTTGGGGCAATGATCAACGCACGGACATAATTTGCTTGCACTGGGGAGCCATCAAATAAGCGTTGTATTACGGGTAACGTGAATCCAGCGGTTTTACCCGTGCCTGTTTGTGCTACTGCCATAACGTCACTCAAATTAAGTACTGCAGGAATAGCCTTTTGTTGTATTGGTGACGGGGTTGTATAGCCTTGTGCAGAAATAGCTGTGAGCAACTCGGTGCACAAACCTAAAGAGCTAAATGACATAGCGATAAATTCCTTGAACTGAGTAAGGTGTCAGTTGGTTAGTAGAGTAACAATGGATACAAGAAGCAAAGCGGGTGTGGAGCCTCCTCGAAATAAACGTGAGAAGCATACGACCAAGTTACCCTTTTGACATTTTTGTTATGCTAAATGACCTTAAAATTAAGCGTAAATCTTTTGTGCTTTGCACAGAACTTGTGACGAAGTATCAGAGTTATGATAGCGGATCATAACGTGTTCCAACAGCCATTTTTAGTAACTTACAAACTAGCAACACCTGTTTTTGCTTATTGCGTTACGACTGATGAGCAAAGTGCACTTGCATGACTGCTAAAAATGAATGTTCTAGTCTGCAATTAAGTACTCACATCAATATGTCTTCAAAATACAACAAGCGGTCTAAGTAATAAATTATTCAACAATGTACCCGTATCGATCTTTATATTATTTTTATATTTAAATTAATTTGTTTTGTGCATTAATGCTCATTGTGGCTTTGATTTGTTGGGTTATTGACTTTTACTATTTTTTACTTAGGAAAAAAGGATGTGATGGTGAAAAAATTCTTACTTTATTATGTTGAATTTATTAATTAAATAAAAATAGTGTTATTTTTTTGTTTGTTTTGTGTTTATTTTTATTTTTTTATCTGTCAGGATTTTATTGCACCTCATTTAGGGAGCATGTGGATTGTCTCTGAAGTTTGTAGTAGCGATTATTACTATTTGTTCGGAGGGGTGTAATTAACATATATCTAACAATCACAATAAGGATAAATCATGAATAAATGGAAACTTACGCCTATCGCGCTGAGCCTGCTAACAGGTACCGTGTTTTCTGCTCAAGCAGCGGAGTTTTATAGCAATGCTGAAGGAACTAAGGCGATTGAACAGAGTTATATTGTTGTTTATAAAGTGCCACAAGTGGTTATTAACAGTGATAAACAAGCAAAGTCAGAATTTACAGCCAAAGTTACCGATAGACTCAGCGCTGAAATAGGCGTTGAAGTCCAACGCGAATATTCAGCAAGTTTATCTGGGGTGTCAGTTATTGCCAATCCAGACCAATTAGTTAAATTGCTAGCCCACCCTGATGTTGATTTTGTAGAGCAAAATGCGGTTGTTTCTGTACAGCCAATTAAGTCAGATTTTTCGATGTTACAAAATAACCCTGTTTGGGGTTTAGATCGTATTGACCAAAGAGCTTTACCATTAAATAACAAATATGAAGCGCCAAACCAAGGTTCAGGTGTGACCGCATATGTTATCGATACTGGTATATTGAATAGTCACGCTGAATTTGGTGGTCGTGCCAGCAGTGGGTATGACTTCGTTGATAATGATGGCAATGCATCTGATTGTAATGGCCATGGAACGCACGTTGCCGGCACAATCGGTGGCTCCGTTTATGGTGTGGCAAAAAATGTAAATCTAGTTGGCGTTCGAGTGTTGAATTGTCAAGGCTCAGGTACTTATGCAGGTGTTATTGCAGGTATTGATTGGGTTGCTAACAATGCCAATGGACCGTCTGTCGCTAATATGAGTTTGGGCGGTGGTAAATCGCAAGCAGTTAATAACGCTGTAACAAGTGCTGTTAATAAAGGGATTGCATTTGTTGTTGCTGCGGGAAATGAAAACTCTGATGCATGTGGGCGTTCCCCTGCAAGCACACCTGTGGCAATCACGGTTGCATCTTCTACTTCGAGCGACCGTCGTTCAGGGTTCTCAAACTATGGTAAGTGTATTGACGTATTTGGGCCTGGGTCTTCGATAAAATCGGCTTGGATAGGATCAAACAGCGCAACCCGTACAATTAGTGGTACATCAATGGCTGCACCACATGTAGCTGGTGTTGCTGCTTTGCAGTTAGCTAATGACCCTTCATTAAGTCCAGCTCAAATAGACAACGCTTTATCTTCTGGTGCAACGCCAAATGTGATCGGTGACGTAAAAGGTTCACCTAACAAGTTGGTATACGCCAAGCTAGATGGTGAGGATGGCGGCTTGGTTAAAGTTATTAGTGGCGCGAAAAATGAAGATAAAGTATTCACTTATGATGTTCCAGCGGGTACATCACGGTTAAATGTCACTCTATCTGGTGGTACGGGTGATGCAGATTTATATCTTAAGCATGGTATTGCACCTTGGCCACTAGATAACGATTGCGCATCAGAAAATCCAGATACTTCAAACGAATCATGTGTAATTAGTAACCCTAAAGCGGGCACATGGTATATATCCGCATATGGTTACTCTGCGTTTAACAACGTAACTCTTAAAGTAAATCATCAATAAAATTAGTTAATAGTTAAAAAGGAACTGAACATGAAAGTACTATCTTTATTTTTTGCTGCAATAGTGAGTTTGTTTGCATTCAATGCGAGTGCAACGATGGATTTAGCCGCATACTCTAACCGTGCTCAAGTTGATGCGGGTATAGCTGGGCGTTGTGTATATCAACCAATTTCTCAAAGCGAGTGTCACATGAGAATTGATTGGGCTGTCGATAATGGCAAGATTTCTCGTCGCGCCGCTGATTGGGGTAAAGCAAATGGCTTCTATCCAATCATTGACTTTTTTAGCCAAAATATTGCAGCTGTATGTAAGTGTGGTTGTTTTGAGCAAGATACACTTATTCGTGTATTGAAGGATGGTTCAATTCAAGACATTCGTGCAAAAGAGCTAGATAACTCATTTGGCCTTGTTGCGTTATCAGGCGAAGCGACTTTAAACGATTTAGGTACAGACTCGTTTGAAATGAAAACTCGTACTAAGGGTCCTGAGACTCCAGCTTTATATGTATTTACATTTGAAGATGGCAACGAGCTAAAAGTAACTCAGCACCACGGTATGTTGTTAGGTGACGGTACTATGATTTCTGCAAAAAATGTTAAAGCTGGTCAAACTATGCTAAATGCACAGGGAACTGAGCTTGAAGTAACATCAATCACTCGTGAGTTCACCAAGCATGATGTTTACAACTTTGAGACAAATGGCGACGCTAAAGCAAGCCACATCATTGTTGCAAATGGCATGTTTGTAGGTGACCTTACTTGGCAGAATCAGCTTCACGCTGACCTTGGTAAAGTAATTATTCGTAAGTAACCTTCTAAAGGTAAAGGGAACACAGGTTTCCTTTACCTTCCGTTACATTTATCTGGAGGTTTAGGATGGGTACAAAAAGGATTATTCTATCGGCAGCATCGATTTCAGTGTTCGTTGGAGCCGTATTTTATTATATGGGCGATGTTGAGCATAGTGAACTAAGTAAAAAAAATGATAATGCAGTACAATCTTTAATAACAACAAATACAGCCAAGCTTGAGCAGATTGGCGCAAAAATTAGCGACAAAATCGATTCTGAAAAGCCTTTACCAAAAAGTGGTGAAGTTAATACAAAAGAGCGTATGTTAATTGCTTTTGAACGTATGCAAATGTCTGTTGGAAAATTTAATTCATCTGCTTTTATGAAAGCTGAATTACAAGAGCTGTTAAAAGATTCTAATACCGTCGACATTGCAAAAAATACCCTGCTGAATTTAGAAAGCGCGAAGCAGAACTTTGGTGAAGAGCAAGCTTTAGCCCGAGTCTATTCAATCAAACTGCTTGAAGAATTGGCAAATCAGGGCGAACCGTATCAGCTATATGATACCACGGTTAAGCTGGCTGAAGTACTTGACCAGCAAGCCTTAGATAATCAAGAATTTCTGAAACGCCAAGATTTAGACTTAGAAGAGCTGGTGCATGCTTCGATTAATACGTTTGAAGAAGCACAGGTACTTGACCATCCTGAAACAGTGATGACTGAGCTCGGCTATAGTGATGAGCAGCATGATCGGGTAAGGAAGATATATGCAAATATTTTTGGCTCAGTTTTTCTAAGAAACTCCAGTATTGATGAGTCTATCGCACGCGTACAAGCATTATTTAACAAACAAGGATCTAGTAATGGTTAAGTTATCAATAGTGAGTGCATTGATGTTCGGCACTTCTTCACTGCCAGCTCTTTCATTTTCTCATCCAACTAAAGTATTCAGTGATGAGTATGTAACGCAAACAGTTGACTGGATATCGCAAGAGGGTATTCAGTGCGGTCAAAATACGCATGCCATGTGCGATACTACCCATGTTGAGTTCAATGATGGCGCACATGATCCAGCGCGCGTTGATAGCCGTCAAACGGTATTAGTCTTGGACTCGGGCATGGACTTGGCAAGTGTTTTAAGGTATCGCAGTCGGATCAAGGCACATTATAGTTATGATGTGTCATCACAGACATTTGTTGAGAGTAACCCAAGTGTTGCTATATCCAAGTTGGGCAAGAAGTTATTGACTGAGTTAGATCAATTTCAATATACAGATTTCAATACTCAACAGCAGAAGCCTGGTTTTTTGGCTTCAGCATGGTTAAGAGATTTAGCGCTCGCATATGGTGCTGCAGCGCCTGCGGATACAGCTGATCATGTGACTGGAGTGACACATTTTAGTCATGGCTCTAAAGTGCTTGGTTATTTGGCTCAGCATAACCCTAGAGCGGAATTTGTATTAATTGATACAGCGAGCTTTTTACCGCTGTTGCAACATACATCACTGGTGTGTGATAAAGATCATGATGCGCTTTCATCTTATATGCAAACTGCTGCAAGCTCGTTACGAACAGACGTGATAGATGAGCATGGTGTTGAGTATGTCAATTATTCTGGCGGTTTTACACGTTCACACGTACAACAAGCGTGGCAGCAAAATGAGTGTTCCGGTAGTTTGTCAGACTCTCGTGCGAAAAAATTGTTGGAGTCTTTGAAGCCGGTTTATCAAACTTTGTTTGAGTCACCCAAGACACTGGGAATTCAATCAGGAAAAAGGGACACGAGCAGTAATGCTGACGCATTAGATGTTATCGAATATGTGAATAGAATTCGAGTTCAGCCTTACACAACCGAAACCTTCGATACTAATGTTTCTGTGTATGGCGACTCTGGTTGGCAACACGTGTTCGATAAATTTAAAAGTGAATTCGATGGTAATCAAAGCATAGATATGTACGTCAACTTTGGTTATGGTCGTGTTAATTTTTTTCAACGTAATCAAACGCCTAAAATGACTTCTGATATGTTTGGCATGCAGTATGCTCCCGACTGGGCTTTATTATCTTCGTCTTGGGCAGCGCCAGTTGTTACTTCACATGCAATCAATACACAGAGTAAAGTTTATGAGGTCAATCCTCATGCAGTATTTTCACCTAGTTTGTTGAAAAATCAATTGATTTCATACAATTGCTATAACTATGGTGGTTATTACTCTTGGAGTTTGTACCAATTTATTCGAAACGGTTCGAATAAATGCAGAATTCAAGATCCCCTTAAGCATCGCTCAGATGAACTAAACCGACTGGGATATTTAGCTCAGTAACAATAAATAACAATTGTTATATTTTATTGTGTCAGGTGTTAATATATATTATTCGTAGCTGATCATATTCAGTTACGAATAATTCATGACAATTTGTCTATCACTGAGTGAACTTAATGTGGAAGGAGTCCTATGATAAAGTTACAACTTAGAACAGCTGTAATCGCCCTCGGTGCAGCCTCAAGTATTTTCCTTTTTGGGTGCGGTTCTTCATCTGATAATGAGCTCCCACAGCCCCCTGTAGCAGAGCTGCCGGATCCAGTAGTACCACCAACAGATCCAGTAGTACCACCAACAGATCCAGTAGTGCCACCAACAGATCCTGTCGTACCGCCACCAGAGCCACCTCCGGAACCGATAGATCCGATGGTTTCTTTACAGGCACTTAAAACTCAAAGTGAAGGTTATATTTCAGATAAAAAACAATGGTTTAGTGATGAGGCGGTTGATTGTAGAGTAGGTATCACTGAACAACATGAACTGTGTACGGTTGAAAGCATATCTTTTTCTAATGGCAGCTTTGATGAAGTGAGAACGGATAATAAGCAAACGATTATGGTATTGGATGCAGGGATGGAGTTTCAAGCCATTTTACGCTATCGCAGTAGAATTAAAGCCTACCTTAAGTATGATGTGCAAAACAAGGCGTTTATTGAAAGCAATCCTAGTATTAAAGTGACTAAAGTGGGTCAACAGTTGATGTCACAACTAGATACCTTTACTTTTGAGGACCCTAATCAAAATGGTGCGATGGTTCCGGGCTTTATACCTGCTAAATGGTTAGAGGAGCTTGCGAAGGTTTATACAGAAAAAGTACCTAGTGACATCTTTGATCCCGATACCAATATGATATATGCGACACATGGCACTATGGTGCTAGGGTATTTGGCGGAGCATATTCCTAAAGCGGAATTTGTGTTAGTTGACACTGCGAGCTTTTTACCGTTTTTGCAGCACAGTGATTTAATGTGCAATAAAGATAGCAATGCATTGCTGTCGTATATGCAAAGTGCAGCGGATTCTCTTAAAGCAAACGCGATTGATAAATATGGCGTTGATTTTGTAAACTTCTCAGGCGGTTACACACAAGATCACGTAACGAGTGCTTTTAATAATAAGTGTGGAGGTACGTTGCAAAGTAGTGAAGCAACCTCCTTATTATTGGCGGTTAAACCTGTATACGATGTGATGTTTAGCTCAACGGATGTGCTGGGTATTCAAGCCGGAATAAGAGGAGTTGATGAAGTGAGTAGCGTGTTAGATACGGTCGCTTATGATAACCGTGTCAGAGTTGCTTCTTACACGACAGTTGACCAAGACTCCCCATTGGACAATGATGGAAAAGTTCAGTGGCGGGACGTTTTTAATAACTTTAAACAACACTTTGGTGGGCATGAGCATATAGACTTGTATATAAATTTTGGAATTAAAGGGTTTAACTCTAATGTGACCAATAGCACACCCAAAATGATATCTGATGTTTTTGGTATGCGTTATGCGTCAGAGTGGGAACTTCACTCCTCTTGGGCTGCGCCGGTAGCGACCTCTTATGCTGTGTATCAACAGAGTAAACTCATATCAGAAGATGAGCAGTGGCAATTTCAGCCGAGTGATATTATTCGGAATATGATCCCACTAGCATGTATGAAAAAAGATGATGATGTGGCGGATGTTTTGAACTTTATTCGAGATAACGGGGCATGTCGTATCCAAGATCCACTCAAATTTAAAGGAGATGAGTTAAACCGTCTTGGGTTCTTCTCTCTCCCTCAATAACTTTTAAGTCGAGAGGCTTTGGTGTAAAGCTCTCGACTTCGTTGTTTGATTCTTACTACAAAAAGTGTCGTTCTAACTTAGCGGCTACAAGCCGCTTTGTATTGACTAAAATCACACTGATTAACATACCAATCACAATCCACCACATTGGTGTTTGACCATGTTGGCTGAATGGGGAAATACCGCTAATGAGTTTAACATCTACTTTTAACACATCATCGGTAAATTGTGGCAGAGAGGTTTGAATTTTTGATATTGGGTCAAATACACCGGTAATTCCATTATTGGTGACGCGTATTAATGGGCGTTGTAGTTCTAGTGCGCGCATTCTCGCAATCTGCATATGCTGATGGGGTCCGTGGGAGTCGCCAAACCATGCATCATTACTGACAGTGAATAGTAAATCAGACTCTTCTGTAAAATTGTCTCGCACTAATTCACTAAACGCGATTTCATAGCAAATAGCCGGTAGGATATTCAGCCCATTAGCAATAAGGTTTGTTTGTACGCGTTCACCACGGTTAAAGGATGACATTGCCAAATTAAATAAAGGGGCTAACGGTCGCAATAGCTCTTCAAAAGGAACAAACTCTCCGATAGGCAGTAATTGGTGTTTTTGATATCGGTTTGGGTGCAGATATTGGTAATGCCCAGTTTGATCATCGTTATTCTTTTTACCCAATACTATAAGGGTGTTGTATACGGTTTTAGTGTTAAATTGATAGTCAGGAATACCCGTAATAACCGCGGTATTATTAAAAGCAGCAGCTTTGTCTAGCCCTTCTAAAAAAGGATATGCGATGTCTTCTATTTCAGGAATCGCAGCTTCAGGCCAAACTACTAAATCAGTGTTTTGCCAATGAACACGCGTCATATCGCGATACTTTGACATAGTCGGCCAAAATTGTTCAGGCTCCCAACGCAGACTTTGCTGAATATTACCTTGTACTAACAGCGTTGTAATGGTTTTGTGATTATACGAAGGTGATTGTACAAAGTGGCTAAGCAAAAATAGCAAGGAAACGGCGATTACAGTATAGGTAGATAATAAATATTGCCGAGCAGTGACAAGCGCATATAAACAAGCGCCGAGCAATACGCACATTAGCGTCAAGCCCACTTCGCCAATAAGGGGGGCAAGGCGATTAAACGGGCTGTCTGTTAATGTGTAGCCAAAGCTGAGCCATGGAAAACCAGTTAGTAGCTTGCCCCTAAAAAATTCGAAAATAGCAAAACCACTAATGAGTAAAAATACGCGTTGCCATGGTGCTCGGCTAAACTTATGTGCACTTAAAAACGCAAGTGTTGGAAACAATGCTAAATATCCACACAATAATGCCATAAGTAATAGTGAAACTGGCAAGGGTAGCCCACCAAACTGTGAAATAGAGACATGCACCCAGCTTATCCCAGCGGTAAACCAACCAAAGCTAAAAATAAAACCATATTTAGCTACTAGCTTGGTATCTTTTACATCAGTGCAATAACAGGCAATAGCGATGGCGACAAAAACGAGAGGCCAGAGGTTAAATGGCGCATAAGCAAAGGTCAGCGAGAGGCCTGCAAAGAATGCAAGCCATGCGCGTAAATCTTTAGAAAGGGTAACGAGTTTATTCAGTTTCTTGTTCAACATGCTCGGTCTTGGGTACGCTGACCTGTAGTTGAATAATACGACGATTATCAGAATTAGTGACTTTAAATTGCAAGCCGTCTATATCAATTGTTTCACCCCTACTTGGCATATGGCCAAAAGCATGGAGAATAATCCCGCCAATCGTATCAGCTTCTTGAGTATCATAGCCCGTTTTGAAGAACTCATTAAATTCATCAAGGGGTGTTAGCGCTTGCACCATATATACATGCTTTGATAATTGACGAATATCTTGTTGTTCTTCATCATCATCATGCTCATCTTCGATTTCGCCAACAATAATTTCAAGAATATCTTCGATGGTAACTAAGCCTGACACGCCACCGTATTCATCAATAACGATGGCCATATGATAGCGCTTTTGACGGAACTCATTGAGTAATGTGTCAACGCGTTTACTCTCGGGTACGACAATCGCTGGGCGCAAATATTCTCGAATACCAGGTAAAGCTGCATCTTTATTTAAGATCAGTGGTAATAAATCTTTAGCCAGCAATATGCCTTCTACATGATCTTTGTCTTCACAGATCACAGGAAAGCGTGAATGCGATGATTCAACCATACTAGGTAATTGCTGCTCTAACGACTCATCTACATCGAGCGTGATCATTTGTGAGCGCGGGATCATGATATCGCGAACTTTTAGTTCTGAGACACCTAATACACCTTCCATCATATCTTTTGTTTCAGGATCGATTAAATCACGTTCCTGAGCATCAGCTATGACTTCTACCAACTCTTCTTTGTTTTGGGGTTCCCCTTGCAGCATCTGAGTGATGCGTCCCAACCAGGTTTTGCTGGAAGAACCCTGGCTACTATGCGAGTTATCGTCGCTCATTACTATGTCTTACTCCGTAGTTTAAATATCATCGCGATAGGGGTCTGAAATCCCTATCTCGGCAAGAAATTCTTTTTCAAGGCTTTCCATTTCTATCGCGTCTTGTTCATTTATATGGTCAAACCCTAATAAATGCAAGCACCCGTGGATCACCATGTGTGCAAAATGTTCGTGGAAAGGCTTTTCTTGTTCAATAGATTCTCGCTTAACCACTTGAGGGCAAATAATTAAATCGCCAATAAGTGGTAATTCTATACCAGGAGGAGCTTCAAAAGGAAACGATAATACATTCGTTGGTTTATCTTTACCTCGGTATTGGCTATTGAGCTCTTGGCTTTGTGTTTCGTCAGCGATTAAAATGGTTAACTCTGGTTTTTCATGATAAGGCAGTAGTGCCTTACTCGCCCAAAGTTCAAATTGCTCGTGAGAGGGTAAATTCTCGAACTCACAGGCAATTTGTAAATCTAATTCAATGCTCATAGTAACTCTTAGTTCGACTTTGCTGCGTCATGACGCGCTAATTCTTTTGCGGCTTTTTCTTTACGCTCAGCTTCTTCTTTTTTCTCATAAGCTTCGACAATACGAGCGACCACAGGGTGCCTAACAACATCGTGGGATTTGAAAAAGTTAAATGATATTTCGTCAACATCCCCCAATACGTCGATTGCATGGCGTAGTCCTGAACGCGCACCTCTGGGTAAATCTATTTGCGTAATATCACCGGTGATGACGGCTTTTGAATTAAAGCCAATGCGGGTTAAGAACATTTTCATTTGCTCTGCAGTGGTATTTTGACTCTCATCTAAAATAATAAAGGCATCGTTTAGAGTTCGACCACGCATATAGGCTAAAGGTGCAACTTCAATGACATTTTTTTCAATTAAGCGTTCGACCTTTTCAAAACCGAGCATTTCAAACAAGGCATCGTAAAGAGGGCGTAGATATGGGTCTATTTTTTGCGTTAAATCGCCAGGCAAAAAGCCGAGTTTTTCACCTGCTTCAACCGCAGGGCGTGTTAATAAGATACGACGAATTTCTTGGCGTTCTAAGGCATCAACGGCTGCGGCCACAGCCAAATAGGTTTTACCGGTACCGGCAGGACCAACACCAAAGCAAATGTCATGCATCAAGATGTTTGCAACGTATTGGCTCTGATTTTGGTTGCGAGGCTTAATAACACCACGGCGGGTTTTTATGTAAACTTCTTTATCCCATACGTTTGGTGTATCTTGCTCTAAACACTTTGACTCAGTAATTGCTAAATGCACATTATCGGGTTCAATCTCTTTGATTTCGCCTCGTATAGGTGCGGTATCAACATAAAGGGTCTTTAAAATATCCATTGCAGCTTTAACTTGTACAGCTTGGCCTGTGACTTTGAACCAATTGTCACGGTGAGTAACTTCTACACCGATACGGCGTTCAATTTGTTTTACATTCTCGTCGAAAGGTCCGCACAAAGAAGACAGGCGTGCGTTGTCAGATGGCTCTAGATAAAACTCAATATTTTTTGTTGGACTACTCAAAATTGATTCCTGTAATAATTACGCCAGCATATGCTGGCGTAATTTAAATTAGCGTTATGGTGTAAAAGTCGCTACACCTAGCTCATCGGCTTCTGGTTCAGCAGGTGCGCGATTTAAAATTGATGATGGCGCTATCTCTTTACGCAAATTCATTTCTGCTTCGGTACGAATTAAATCACCACGTAATGAGTTTGGCAATGCTTCTGTAATACGTACATCGACAAACTGACCGATCACAGAATGAGGGCCTTCAAAGTTAACTACGCGATTATTTTCAGTACGACCACGTAATTCCATCGGGTTTTTCTTTGATGGGCCTTCAACTAAAATACGTTGCTCAGTATCAAACATTTTACGGCTAATGTCTTGTGACATTTGGTTGATACGGTTTTGTAAAATGTAAAGACGTTCTTTTTTCTCTTGCTCTGTGACATCATCAGGCAAGTCAGCTGCAGGCGTGCCGGGGCGTGCTGAGTAGATAAAGCTGAAGCTCATATCGAAGCCAATGCTGTTGATTAGGTTCATTGTTGCTTCAAAGTCTGCGGTAGATTCCCCAGGGAAGCCAATGATGAAGTCAGACGACATACTCAAGTTAGGGCGCACTTTACGTAATTTACGAATTGTTGATTTGTACTCGAGTGCAGTATGACCACGTTTCATTAAGTTCAATACACGGTCTGAACCGCTTTGTACGGGCAAGTGTAAGTGATCAACTAGCTCTGGTACGTCTTCGTATGCGTCGATAATGTCAGGGGTAAACTCAACAGGATGAGATGTGGTATAGCGAATACGGTCAATACCATCAATGGCCGCCACATAACGCAGAAGATCTGAGAAATAACAGATTTCACCATCATGTGTTTCACCACGGTAAGCATTTACGTTTTGCCCAAGTAGGTTTACCTCACGTACGTTTTGCTCTGCTAATTGGGCAACTTCAAGTAAGACGTCATCTAACGGACGGCTGACTTCTTCACCACGTGTGTATGGTACAACACAGAAAGTACAATATTTAGAACAGCCTTCCATAATCGAAACAAATGCAGAAGGGCCCTCAGCTTTAGGCTCAGGTAAACGGTCAAACTTCTCGATTTCAGGAAAAGAAATATCGACCACTGACCCTTGCTTGTTTTGAACTTGTTTGATCATTTCAGGTAAACGATGCAATGTTTGCGGACCGAAAACGATATCAACAAAGGGTGCGCGCTTACGAATTGTATCGCCTTCTTGTGAGGCAACACAGCCACCAACGCCGATAACCAAATCAGGGTTATCGTCTTTTAGTAGCTTCCAACGACCCAGCTGATGAAATACCTTCTCTTGTGCCTTTTCACGAATTGAACAGGTATTGAGTAAGATGACATCCGCTTGCTCTGCTTCTTCGGTATATTGATAGCCATTAGTGGCATCTAGCAGATCTGCCATTTTCTGGGAGTCATATTCATTCATCTGACAACCCCAGGTTTTAATATGCAATTTTTTACTCATTGAAATATTGCCTCGTATTCAATTCGGACTTCAGCACATAGCGCGCAATTTGACGTTTGCAAAGCGATCAGTGTTTCGTAACCACAAAGCTTAAAGGACGCGTATTTTATATGACCTAGCGTAACTAGCCAAGTATAGTTTTTAACTTTAGAAACTGGGATCAAACATAAGCGTATTTCCAGCATTACAAACGGACAAAACTGCATAAGTTACGATACAATTTAAAGGCACTCATTTGATTAAGGCAAAAGGCATGAAAAACAAGGTGGTGATCGTTGGTGGCGGCATGGTTGGCGCTGCTGCAGCGGTAAAACTAGCAATGCAAGGTGCAGATGTGACTGTTTTAGAACATCAGCCCATAACTCCTGAAAATGTGCTTAGTAGCGATAAGGTTGATATTCGCATCTCTGCCATTAATCGTTTCTCAGAAGCGTTACTCGATGAACTCGGTGCCATGCAGGTATTGCGTGAGAGTAGGATTGCGCCTTATCAACAACTTGAAGCATATGAACAATCCTCAAATCGACTCCTATTTGATTGTGCGGATATGGCAGAGAGCCACTTAGGTCACTTAATTGAAAATAGTTTAGTACAAGCCAGTTTATGGCATCAATTCGAAAAGTGGGGTATTCGCGTCGAGCAAGTAACCAGTCAGCCAATAGAGATTGAGTATGGTGTAGAGGATGTGGTTTTGCATTATGCTGATAAGAGTTACGCAGCTGACCTTTTAATTGCGGCTGATGGCGGGCGCTCTCAAGTACGTCAATTAGCCGATATAGGGACTACGGGTTGGCAGTATCAACAAAGTTGTCTGGGAATATTAATAAAGTTAGATGCTGAGCAACAAATAAAAACCTGGCAACAATTCAAGCCATCAGGCCCCATTGCGTTTTTACCTATGCAAGCACCTTATGCAAATTTAATATGGTATCAAGACAGTGATACATTGGCGACACTATCAAAGATGAACAACACGCAACTTAAAGCGCAAATTGAAGCGTATTTCTTTGAGTTACCGGGTGACTTCAGTGTCTGTGAAAAAGCGGTGTTTCCGCTTACTCGCCAACATGCTAATAGTTACAGTAAAGGGCGAGTGGTGCTAATTGGTGATGCAGCGCATACAATTAATCCATTGGCAGGGCAGGGAGTTAACTTAGGGTTTAAAGATGTTGCCGCGTTAGCTGATTGTTTGGCGGATCAGCCTGATTTAGGTGCGTTTACTTTATTAAAAGCTTATGAAAAAGTACGACGAAAAGATAATTTAGCAATGATGAGCATGATGGATGCCTGTTACTTTGGCTTTTCTAATGAGATAGCGCCTTTGAAATTATTGCGAAACAGCGCTTTAAAACTGGCAAATAATGCTGGGCCTTTGAAGAAACAAGTATTGAGGCACGCAATGGGTGGTGTTTTTTAACGTTGCTTTCGTAAAAATATGTCGAATGAATCAATAACGGGCTTTGGTCCGTTTTTTTATTGAGCAAGGAATAAGAGTACTAGGTAAGCAAACTGTGTCGGTAAAAAGCAAATAAAGATTACAAGACTGAATGTGTAAGGAAGTGAAAAATATTAATATTTTTGGAAGAATTTAATTTGCAGAAATATAAAA
>NZ_JAGJEF010000076.1:0-23420 GCF_018100875.1 Pseudoalteromonas sp. MMG012 | reverse complement strand
ATGCCTGAACTGCTTTTATGGGCGATTTAGCTCATTGATTTTAATCCAAATACTTTCCGCTTCGGCACTCAAAAATGCATAGCTTTTAATATCGCCACGTCGCTGGGCATGCATTGCTTCTTCAAGTTTTTTGTCATACCGCTTTCTCAGTGCCTTTTGTGGATCAGATTTAAATACTCCAAACATGGACCTACTCCTATAAACAAGACCATATACCTACGCTTTGTCGAAGCGATTCGATCGACTGTTTATCAAATAAATAGGCAAATAACATAAATTGTAACAAATAAGTATTGACCTAAATCTAACTTGAGGTTTTATCTTACGTGCTACTAAATTGAAAACGATAGGTTTTATAATGGAAAAATGTGATGTGTTATATATACAGCAATATTTGGCACAGCTTGACTTAGCGGGTGATTTAACGGGATTAGCATTGGTTGGTGCGCTACAAGCTCGGCATTTAGCTGAGTTTAGTTTTAGTAGTATTAACGCGATGTCTGACACATTGTTGCCACTGGATGAAGAGCTACTATTTGATCGTCTCATTAGTCAGCACCAAGGCGGGTACTGTTTTGAACACAATAAAGTGGCTGGGGTGGCATTATCTGCATTGGGATTTGAAGTGCGGCCTGTATTAGCGCGAGTCATGTTAAATGGGGCAAAAACAAACCCAAGAACACACCGTTTGACGCTTTTAACATTTGAAGACAATGAATATTTGGTGGATGTCGGGTTTGGGGTGAACACGCCAATTATACCTTTGTCGATTAATCGTAATAATGTGATGAGACAAGAAAACAACGAATACGAAATCAAGCGCACTGAAAATGCTGTTACAGTCAAGATGCTTGCACCAGAACCCATTTCATTATATGACGTTGATTTGTCAATAGTGTATGAAGGCGACTGTGATGTTGCGCACTTCTATAGTCACCAACATCCAAATGCAGGGTTTGTAAACAACCTTGTTGTGTCGCGCATTGAGCAGGGGGAGCGTTATTTAATTCGTAATAACAGTTATATATACTGCAATGAAAATACTGCTGAACATAGTGAGCAAGTCATAGATAATGCTGGGCAACTTCACACACTGTTGACTGAGCAGTTTAAGTTAAAAATCAATACCAAAAAAACAGATCAGGTGTTCAAAAAAATGCGCAATATGGTGGAGAAAGGCCTCAAGTAAAGGCGTAGATTTTGACCAAAAACTAAGGTAGAGTCTTGGCATATTAACTATCGATGATAGAAAACCAAAAGGATTGTGGAGCGATATGCGTAAACCGTTATATATTCTGACCTTAGCTCTGTGTTTGTCAGCATGCACGAGCTTAGTAGAAAAAGGCGATAAGCTGTATAAACAAGGACTTTACCAACAAGCTGCAGAGTTGTATGAGCAAGCATTAGATGAAGACTCTGAAGATATCAAAGCAAGACAGGGCCTTGCAGTTGCACGGAATAAAATTATAGACCGAGGGTTAATTGAAGTAAGAATGCTACGTCTTGCTAGCAACTTTACCGGTGCCGCGCAAAAGTTAGAAACCATTTTGCGAAATCAGTCTCTCTGGAATTTACAAACGTATGGCGCTCAAGCTGCGACTCAAAGTGAAGAGCTCGGTCATATGCAAGTATGGCTGCGTCGTGAAGCTGAGAACTTAGCACATGCTCAACAGCCAGATCGCTTTCGTTGGTTCGAAAGCCAATACGCTTATTTATTGAATAATGCTCAGATCACGTCTGAATTATCGCGTTATCGGTCAATTTTGGCTAAAGATGGTAAAGCACGGTGTTTGTCTCTCGCGGAGCATGTATATGGTCAACGCTTTTTCTTAAGACAGTTTGTCCATAAATATTGCCTAGCTTGGCAGCAACCTGTTTCTTTACAGCTTGATAATTATGATCAAAGTCGCTTTAGAAACGTGAGGATCCGGGAAAATTTAAAGCTAGGTACATATGATAGTACCGCACAACGCTATTTAGTTGAAAATACAACAGCTCAGCTACGTAATGTCTTTCAAGCAAGCTTATGGTACACATCACAAGCCAAACAAACGGCACGCTTTGAATTTCACACAGATATTAGTTACGAGCGTCAAGCGCGTCATAGCCAGCAAGAAAAGCGTTATATGGTAACTGAATATAGAGTGGACCCAGCTGATCAGGAAAAGCGCGTTGAGGTCGACATTGAACGTGTTTATATTTACCCAGTTACAGAGTATCAAGAATATTACTCAGCACGTTTGGGATATGAAGGCCTAATTTCTGGACAAATGTTAAGCCATCAGCAGTCGAGCAGTGAAGTAAATAGTACTAAAAGCTACTCAGCAAATTTTAAAGAAGCTGATTTAGAGCCGTTAGTTGCACAATTTTTGAATCTTACCGATTTACTAAAAAGTCAGTTGGATCCCATTCAAGGAAAATTTGAGGAAGATCTTAATGCCCTTTGGCATCGACAGTATTGCCAACATTCTGCCGCTGAGTCTGTTGCTGAAAATGCGCTGCGCTGCGGTAAGGTTGACCCCCAAGAAGATTTTGTGAATCACTGGTTTAGACAAGAGTTTGGTGTTGATTATCGAGCAATGAAATCACTTTACGCATTATAGTGATATAGTGCGAATGACAAAAAGGCACCAACAGGTGCCTTTTTTGATAATACAGGCAGCTATTTTGGTACTACTGGCTTTCCAACCGAGAAACGATAAAGTAGGGGTTTAAATAACTGTCTTTTTGATTATAGGTCAATGGGGAGCCATCAATTTGAGTAATAGTTGCTCCTGCAATAGCCGCAACAGCATGACCTGCACCAGTATCCCATTCGCTCGTAGGGCCTAAACGAGGGTAAATGTCAGCGCTGCCTTCTGCTACTAGGCAAAGCTTAAGTGAACTACCTTTAGGGATCATCTCCACGTCTTCGAACTGCGCTAGGTAAGCTGCTAAATCAGGGGATGGATGCGAGCGAGAGCCAACCACGTTGATCCTACCTATGTTTGCTTTTTTAGTTACCTTGAGTTCGATACGGGCCTCACCACATTCTTTAAATGCTCCAATCGCATCTGCAGCTAAATAGCTCAGGTTGAGTGCTGGGGCATGAACGACACCTAAAACAGGCTTTCCATCTTTGATTAATGCAATATTAACGGTGAATTCACCATTTTTCTTAATAAACTCTTTAGTTCCATCAATCGGATCTACGAGCCAGTATTCATCCCAAGTTTGACGAGTTGCCCATGGGATATGTGCACTTTCTTCACTGAGAATCGGGGTGCTAGGGGTCAACTTCTGTAACCCTGCAACAATGACTTTATGTGCGGCGATGTCAGCTTCTGTAATAGGACTTTCATCTGCTTTATAATCAATCGCGAAGTCTCTCGCGTA
This sequence comes from Pseudoalteromonas sp. MMG012, assembly GCF_018100875.1. Classification (NCBI taxonomy): domain Bacteria; kingdom Pseudomonadati; phylum Pseudomonadota; class Gammaproteobacteria; order Alteromonadales; family Pseudoalteromonadaceae; genus Pseudoalteromonas; species Pseudoalteromonas sp. MMG012. The sequence continues at coordinate 20,045 of NZ_JAGJEF010000076.1, read as the reverse complement.
GATAGGCATTATCGCTTCACCTGCCGTACGGCTTAGATGCAAAATTTCTTCGAGCAGGTCAGTTTGGTTCATGACTTATCCTATGATGTTTCTTTCTTTTAGATACGCTATCAGTTGAAGTACTGATTGGTCTAGCGAATTTTTACTGGTATCTAAAATGACTTCAGGCTTGAGTGGAATTTGATAGTCAGAATCAATACCTGTGAAGTGCTTGATCTCTCCTGCTCGGGCCTTTTTGTATAACCCTTTTGGATCTCGTTGCTCACAGATATCAAGTGGGGTATCTAAAAACACTTCGATAAACTCACCGTCATCAAGTAAATCACGCACCATGTCTCGTTCCGCTTGAAAAGGGGATATAAAAGCAGTGAGTACCACTAAACCAGCATCGGCCATAAGTTTGCTTAATTCACCAACACGGCGGATGTTTTCAATCCGATCGACGTCATTGAACCCCAAATCTTTACATAACCCATGGCGAACATTATCACCATCGAGTAAGTAAGTATGAATGCCTTGTTGATGTAAAGCACTTTCGAGTGCACCCGCTACAGTACTTTTTCCAGAGCCAGAAAAACCAGTAAACCATAAAACACAAGGTTTATGACCTTTGTGCTCGTTACGCTGTGCTTTATCAACAGCATAGTTATGCCAAACTACATTTTCGTCCATTATATACGCCTACTAAAACGGAAAGACTATGGGGATGAGAGTCAGAACCGTGATTGAATAAATTATCGATAGGGGGAGGCCCATCGCGACATAATCTTTGATGCGGTAATTGCCCGCACTATAAACCATTAGGTTTGTTTGATAACCAAATGGAGAAATAAAACTGGCTGACGCACCAAATGCAACGGCCATGACAAAAGGTAAAGGGTTTACTCCAAACCCGGCAGCAAGCGCATAGGCGACAGGGAAGGATAAAGCGGCGGCGGCATTATTGGTGATGAGTTCAGTGAACACAACGGTCATCACAAATATGGCGATAAACGCCCCATATGGCCCAAAGTCTCCCAATAGAAAAAAGAGGGCATCGGAGATTTGCGCAGCGAGGCCAGTGCCAATCATTAATTTTGCTAAGCCGATGGCACTGCCAACAATGGCAATGAGCTCGATAGGGAAACGACGCTTGAGCTCATTAACTTTGATAGTACCCATAAATACCAGCGCGACGAGCAATACCAATAGACCCTTCACTAACGGTACAATGTCTAAAATACTGAGTCCTAAAACCGTCACGAAGCTTATGAGTACAAGATTAGATTGTTTTGGTTTTAGGTGGGTTTGTAAGTCCAATCCCGAGATATAAACAAACTCGCGCTTTAAATTTGGCAGTGCATAAAACTGGTTACCAGGGGCCAATATAAGAGAGTCACCAGCTTGCAGTTGTACCTGCCCTAAGCCGCCTTGTAAACGGTCATGTCCGCGACGTATAGCGATAACGGCAGCGTGAAACTGCTCACGAAAGCGGACTTCTTTAACTGTTTTGCCAATGTACTTTGATGATTGACTTACCACCACTTCTACGAGGTGCTCAACGTCTTTTTCATGCTTGTCATGGACGATTTTTAAACCATCAAATCGAGTCAGCAATGGTACTGACTTAATATCGCCTACAAACAACAAGACGTCACCACTAAGAATTTCTTGTTGGGGGGTGACAGCACAAATACGGCGCTCACCACGAATTATTTCGGCTAAGAACAGGTCTTTTAAATCACGTAATCCGTTCTCTTCTACTGTGCGGCCTACAAGTTTCGAATGAGCCTGCACTTTGCCTTCCAGATAAAATGGTACAACTTCTTGGTCGGCTTTTCCGTTGTCAGGTAAATATTTGAGCATGACCATAATTGTTAATAAACCAACAAATAATGCGCCTAAACCAACCAGCGTGAAATCAAAAAAACCGAGGGGCTGCATGCCTGCATCAACGGCAAAACCATTCACAATAAGGTTGGTTGAAGTACCTATGAGTGTTAACGTTCCTCCTAGAATTGCGGTATATGACAGTGGCAATAACAGCTTTGAAGGGGAGTGAGTTGGGCTGTCTTTGATTGCAGAAATCAACGAGGCAACCACGGCGGTATTGTTCGTAAATGATGATAAAAAGGCGGTAGATAAACCGAGCTTCATTACGGATTTTGATAAACTGCCTTTCGCCAATGATTGCGCGAGCTTTTGTACTAAGGTGGTTTTTTCAATTGCAACGGATACCAGAATTAACAAAATAAGCGTGATTAAAGATGGATTAGCATAATTAACGAGCATACTCTCAAGGTCGATTAATCCCGTTAAGTAGCTGGTACCGATGGCACCAACAAATAACCACGCAGGCTTTAGGCGAGTGCCAAATAGGCACCCTACTAAAGTCAGCATTATACCTGTTAAAATGATTTGCTCGTACATCCTAGAATGCTCCTAATAACAGGTATATCGACATTACTTTAACTTTGAAATGTCTAGGGCTTGCCAATGTGGGAAGTGCTTACGTACCAGCCCATTAAACTCGATCTCAAATTCACTGAATTGTGATTGATTTGCGGCTTGTTCACTCAATAGCGCTTCTATCATACCTGCACCAACCGTTAAGTTAGACAATCTATCGATCAGGATAAACGACCCCGTGTCACGGTTATTACGGTAACTATCAGCCACTATGCTTTCAGTCAGTTCAAGCGTCACAACGGCAATCTCATTCAGTTGTAAGCTATCGGCTGACCCATGCTCTAATGTATTCACATCAATGGTGTAATCAATTTTCTTGACTATTGCAGCAGTATTCTTGCTGCCGAGCTTAAAGTTATAGCTTTTACCCAGTACGAGTGGCGCTTCGTGCATCCACACTAACTTTGCCTGTACTTGGTTCGTTGCAGCCGCACTTGCATCTGCAGCAACAATGACATCACCACGGCTAATATCAACTTCGTCATTTAAGGTGATAGTAAAGGCTTGGCCTGCTTCTGCTTTATCTAAGTTACCGTCAAATGTAACGAGCTCTTTAATTGTAGATTGCTTACCAGAAGGTAATACCTTTACCGCTTGACCAGCTTCTAATGTACCTGAAGTTAACGTACCTTGGAAACCTCTAAAATCTAGGTTAGGGCGAACAACATATTGGACTGGGAAGCGTGCTTCAAAGTCGTTGTTTGCCGCGGCTGCAGGTGAGTCTTCAAGTAACTCTAACAGTGGCTTGTCAGTATAATAAGGTGTGTGCTCTGAGCGAGTTACAACGTTGTCACCTTTAAGTGCCGACATTGGAACGAATTTAATATCCGTCACATTTAACTGCTCGGCAAACTTTAAATATTGTGCTTTGATGCGCTCAAAAACAGCTTCGTCAAAGTCACAAATATCCATTTTATTGATAGCAACCACAAATTGCGTAATGCCCAGTGAATCACAGATAAAACTATGGCGTTTAGTTTGAATTTGCACACCATAGCGGGCATCAACCAAAATAATTGCCAAGTCGCTGGTAGACGCACCCGTTACCATATTACGGGTGTATTGCTCATGTCCCGGCGTGTCAGCAATGATAAATTTACGTTTGGTTGTTGAGAAGTAACGATATGCTACGTCGATTGTGATCCCTTGCTCACGTTCAGCTTGGAGGCCATCAACCAGCAAAGCTAAGTCAAGATCTTCACCAGCATTACCGACTTTTTCGTTATCTTTATGCAGAGCAGCTAACTGATCTTCATAAATTTGGTGGCTATCATGCAGTAGCCGGCCAATCAGGGTCGACTTACCATCATCGACGCTACCACAGGTCATCATACGTAATAAACTTTTGTCTTGCTGGCGTGCTAGATAAGCGTCAATGCCTAGCTCTTTTACTTCATTTGCAGTCGTCATTTAGAAATACCCCTCACGTTTTTTCTTCTCCATTGACCCTGACGAGTCATGATCAATCACGCGGCCTTCTCGCTCAGATGATGTAGATAGCAGCATTTCTTCGATAATTTCAGTTAAAGTACTTGCCGTTGATTCAACCGCACCTGTGAGTGGGTAGCAGCCTAGAGTCCGAAATCGAACCGATTTCATTTCAGGCACTTCGCCTTCTTCGAGCGGCATACGTTCATCATCTACCATGATTAATGTACCGTCACGCTCTACGACAGGACGTTTTTTCGCAAGATATAATGGCACCATATCAATGTTTTCTTGATAGATATATTGCCAAATATCTAGTTCAGTCCAGTTAGACAATGGAAAAACACGGATACTTTCACCAGGGTTTACTTGGCTGTTGTATGTATTCCAAAGTTCAGGACGTTGGTTTTTTGGGTCCCAGCGATGGTGTTTGTCACGGAATGAATAAACACGCTCTTTAGCACGCGATTTTTCTTCGTCACGACGAGCACCACCAAAAGCGGCGTCAAATCCATATTTATCTAACGCTTGTTTTAAACCTTGGGTTTTCATGACGTCGGTGTGTTTCGCTGAGCCGTGAGTAAATGGACCCATGCCCATTTCAATCCCTTCTGGGTTTTTATGGATTAATAAATCAAAGCCATACTCTTTAGCCAAACGATCGCGAAATTCAATCATCTCTCGGAATTTCCAATTCGTATCCACGTGTAATAAAGGGAACGGAATTTTAGCTGGATAAAACGCTTTACGCGCTAAATGCAAAAGCACCGAAGAGTCTTTACCGATAGAGTAAAGCATCACTGGGTTCTCAAACTCAGCGGCGACTTCGCGAATAATCTTTATACTCTCAGCTTCAAGCTGCTGAAGATGTGTTAAAGCCATTGTCGTCGTCCTACTTAAAAATAAAAAATCGTTATAAAAAGTAATTTATGCTACTTCTGTTAATGGCTGTGCATAACTACTCGTTTGAGCCGTGCTACCAAACCAAGCTAATTGTTCATGTAATGCTGCAACTTCCCCTATAATGAGTAGTGCAGGTGATACAATTTTATGGTGCTCAATTTGCTCAGCTAATTGACTCAATTGAGTCCGTACCACACGTTGCTCTTTTCGTGTTCCATTTTCAACAATCGCGACAGGTGTATCGCCACCGCGACCGTATTTTATTAATTGCGCTTGTATATGTGGCGATTTTAGTACGCCCATATAGATTGCCAGGGTTTGATTTGGCTTAGCCAGAGATGGCCAATCTAGCTCTTGACCATCTTTCTTACAGTGACCAGTAACAAATTGAATTGCTTGAGCATGATCTCTATGCGTCAGAGGTATACCTGCATAGGCGCTACATCCAGCTGCTGCAGTTATTCCTGGTACAATTTGGTACCTTACATCATGTTGTGCAAGTACTTGAACTTCTTCGCCACCTCGTCCATATATAAAAGGGTCTCCCCCCTTTATTCTACAGACTTTCTTACCTTGTTGTGCCAAATTGACCAATATTTGATTGGTGTCTTCTTGTTTCACACTGTGATTGCCGAGTCGCTTTCCAACACAAATCAAATCTGCATCACGGCGTACGAGATCCATAATCTCGTCAGAAACTAAATAGTCATAGACGACGACGTCTGCTTGTTGCATAAGCTGCAAGGCTTTTAAAGTAAGCAATTCAGGGTCGCCAGGTCCAGCCCCGACAACATATACCTCACCTTCAGGTTCTGCTTTAGCATCGAGCATATCGTGCAATTGCGCGCTCGCGCCTTGCGTATCACCTACTTGCACTTTGCTAACAACACTTGAGTCGAACACACCTTCCCAGAATTGTCGTCTATCGGCGAAGTGTTTAAAGCGGGCTTTTACATTGTCTCTAAAACTACCCACTAATGTCGCTAATGGACCTATATGCTGTGGAATAAGCGTTTCTAGCTTTTCACGCAGACGTCTTGCTAAGACGGGGGCGGTTCCCGCACTAGAAATAGCAATGGTGATTGGGTCTCTATCGACAATTGACGGGAAAATAAAGCTACATTTTGGTTGGTCATCAACTACATTGACAAAAATATTGCGTCTATTAGCTAATTCGAAGACGGTGTTATTCACAGATTCGTTATCAGTTGCAGCAATGACGAGCATTTTTCCATCTAAATGAGATTCTTCAAAGTAAGCCGTGATTAAGTAGACTTCATTTTTGCTTGCGTGCTCTAATAATTCATCGCAAAACTCAGGCGCTACAAGTGTCACCTTTGCTCGGGCTTTTAAAAAAGCTCGGCATTTTCTTAGTGCAACGTCACCACCACCGACGACGAGCACCGGTTTATTATCAAGCTTGGTAAATATAGGTAAGTATTGCACGTTAGTAACCTCTTTCTTAATACGAATGCTTAAGCCCACATGATGGTTGTTGGTAGCGAGCAGATGAGCAGAATATAGCGGGGCTAGCATAAGAAAAAAGAATTTAAACTAAATTGTTATAACTAAAAGTTATATAGGGGGTGTGATTTTGACCTAAGGCTTAAGTTACAAGGGATTACCCGCATTTACGGTTTTTCATTTAAGGCTTAGAGTGTTTGGTTATGAGTTATGCTGAGGGTACGTTTGTGATTGCGTCTTAAAGTTTGCCATATTAAGGACAAATGTCCTGTAGCAATAAAGCAAGATGCATTTAACTGAGCAGAGACACAATTGATGAATGGATATAACGTATGACACGACACTCGTCTGCTCTGCTGGCGCTTAGTTTAATGGATTTAACGTCGTTAAATGACAGTGACTCAGAAAGTAGTATCTCAGACTTAATAAATAGTATTGATGTACAATATACGTTACCTGCTGCCATTTGTATTTATCCAGAATTTATTAAACATGCTCGTGCGACGTTAGAGTTGCAAAACTTGCAGCAAATTAAGATAGCAACAGTAACCAACTTTCCAAGTGGGGAAGATTCATTAGAGTCTGTTTTACACGCTACTGAACAGGCGTTGCAAGATGGCGCTTCTGAAATTGATTTAGTGCTACCGTATAAACAGCTTATCGCTGGGGACCCTGATACACCATGGGAATATGTGCATTCAAGTAAGCAATTGTGTGTGGGTAAAGCAACCTTAAAAGTGATTATTGAAAGCGGTCAGTTGGCTGATGCTGAGCTTATTGCTCAAGCGAGTGAAATTGCTATTTTAGCTGGAGCTGATTTTGTTAAAACCAGCACTGGAAAAGTACCAGTAAACGCAACACTTGAAGCTGCTGAAGTTATATTAAACACAATAAAAAAAATGGGCCGTGATGTGGGCTTTAAAGCCGCAGGTGGCGTAAAATCCGTACAAGATGCACAAGCATACTTATGCCTCGCAGAAAAAATTATGGGTACGGAATGGATTTGTAGTGAGCATTTTCGTTTTGGCGCATCCAGTTTACTGAAAGATGTTTATCATGTGTTGAAAATGGAGTGACGGTCTCGTATTGAGGTTTGTTTGTGGGAAAAATGCTCGGATAGCGTATTTTTACACAATGATTTTTGCTTTTGCATATCTTTTACTCTTGTTTTCAATTTGTTCGTCAGTATAATGGGCGTCCACTTTGCAGGGGCGTAGTTCCAATTGGTAGAACAGCGGTCTCCAAAACCGATGGTTGCGGGTTCGAGTCCTGCCGCCCCTGCCATTCATATTGATGAGTCCAAATCTAAAATAAGGTGTTGGTTTCTTACACATTAGCGCTTATTTATACATTTGGATTTAATGGATTAACCCTGTCTTGGTGCAGGGTTGTTGTGTCTGTATTTAAGGTAAATTATTATGAGCACTAATGTTGAAACGCCGTCAAGCTCGATGGACATGGTTAAATGGCTAGTTGCAATTTCGTTGTTGACTGGCGCAGTGGTATTTAATTACCTCTACGCTGATATGTCAGTATTGATACGTGCAGTTGGCGTTGTGGTCGCAGTTGCAGTGGCATTAGGTATCGCTGCTACAACGGGAAAAGGGAGCATCTTCATTGCGTTTGCAAAAGAAGCTCGCATTGAAGTTCGTAAGGTTGTTTGGCCAACGCGTCAAGAAACGACTCACACAACATTTATTGTTATGATTGCGACTGTAATAATGGCGTTAATCCTTTGGGGTTTAGACGGCCTGTTATTCCGAGTTGTTGGCTTTTTAACTGGATTGGAGATCTGATCCCATGTCGGATGAGAACAAAGAAAAGAAATTACGTTGGTACGTAATTCAAGCGTTTTCAGGATATGAAAAACGTGTAGCTCAAACCATTAATGAGCATATTAAAATCGAAGGCTTGGAAGATAGTTTCGGTGAAGTGTTAGTACCAACGGAAGAAGTTGTAGAAATGCGTGCAGGTCAAAAGCGCAAATCTGAACGCAAATTCTTCCCAGGTTATGTGCTAGTTGAAATGGACATGAATGATGCTAGCTGGCACTTGGTGAATAGTACGCCTCGTGTAATGGGCTTTATTGGTGGTACATCTGATCGCCCTGCACCTATTAGCAAAAAAGAAGCGGATCGTATTCTTAATCGTTTACAAGAAAATGCAGAAGCGCCTAAGCCGGCTACGTTGTTTGAAGTGGGTGAAGTGGTTCGTGTTACAGATGGTCCATTTGCTGATTTCAGCGGTGTTGTTGAAGAAGTGGATTATGAAAAGAGCCGCGTAAAAGTATCGGTTCTGATCTTTGGCCGTTCAACGCCGGTGGATCTAGATTTTGGTCAAGTAGAGAAAGATAAGTAATTTTTCTTTTACTGACTTGAAAAAGGCCGTTGGTTAACTTATAATCAGCGGCCTTTTTGTATTCGCTCCTTTACTATTTTGTAAATAAGTGGCAAAAAGCTTTTTATTAATTTGGGAAGCCGTTTGAGTACGCGTCCTCGCGCGCACAAGGCTAAGACCCACCTAATGAGGTATTATCATGGCTAAAAAAGTTGAAGCTCTAATCAAGCTACAAGTTGCTGCTGGTATGGCTAATCCAAGTCCTCCAGTAGGTCCTGCACTAGGTCAACACGGTGTTAACATCATGGAATTCTGTAAAGCGTTCAACGCACGTACAGAGTCTATTGAGAAAGGCGCACCAGTTCCTGTTGTAATCTCAGTTTACAATGATCGTTCTTTCACGTTCGACATGAAAACTCCACCAGCTTCTTATTTGCTTAAGAAAGCGGCTGGCATCAAGTCTGGTTCAGGCCGTCCTAACACTGAAAAAGTGGGTACAGTTACACGTGCTCAACTTGAAGAGATTGTTGAGACTAAACGTCCTGACCTTACAGCTGCCGATTTAGATGCAGCGGTTCGCACTATCGCAGGTTCTGCGCGTGCGATGGGCTTGGATGTAGAGGGATAATATAATGGCTAAACTTACTAAACGTATGCGTACTATCCGCGAAAAAGTGGAAGTATCTAAAGATTACGAAATCAACGAAGCAGTTGCGCTTCTAAAAGAGCTAGCGACAGCTAAGTTCGTTGAAAGTGTTGACGTTGCAGTTAATCTTGGTATCGATGCACGTAAATCTGACCAAAACGTTCGTGGTGCTACGGTACTACCACACGGTACTGGTCGTGAAGTGCGCGTTGCTGTATTCACTCAGGGTGCAAACGCTGATGCTGCTAAAGAAGCTGGTGCTGATTTAGTGGGCATGGAAGAACTTGCTGAGCAAGTTAAAAAAGGCGAAATGAACTTTGACGTTGTTGTTGCTTCTCCAGATGCAATGCGCGTTGTTGGTCAACTAGGTCAAATCCTAGGTCCACGTGGTCTTATGCCTAACCCTAAAACTGGTACTGTTACGCCTAACGTTGCAGAAGCAGTTAAAAATGCTAAAGCTGGTCAGGTTCGCTACCGTAACGATAAGAACGGCATCATCCACACTACTATCGGTAAAGTGGATTTCACAGCTGTTCAGTTACAAGAAAACCTTGAGTCTCTACTTGTAGCGCTTAAGAAGGCGAAGCCTTCACAAGCAAAAGGTGCTTACCTTAAGAAGGTAACTATCTCTACAACTATGGGCGCAGGTGTTGCTCTAGATCAAGCTACTCTAAATACAGTTGTATAAGTTTTTAGAGAATAGCATTTACATGGCGTAAAATTTGTACTATAATTTCGCGCCATTTTGTTGAGAAATTTACTTGTAAATTGCCCAACAATGTAAAGAATTCGGGTTGAAGCATATAATTTCGTTAAGCTTTAATAGCAAGACGATAAATTGTGCTTCCGTCCAAGACCGTAGGAGGCTTTCGGGTCTTAATATTATTCCTACGTAGACGGTGTGAATCCCAGCTAGATTTTTCCTAATCTTCTGGCTCTCGCCGTAAAAAGCATCTCTGTCGCATTAGCGACAGGGTAGAGTAGAACTGAAAAACATTACGTTTTTCAATAAACCAGGAGTAACACCCATGGCTTTAAATCTTCAAGACAAAAAGGCAATTGTTGCTGAAGTCAACGAAGCTGCCAAAGGTGCTCTATCAGCAGTTGTTGCTGATTCTCGTGGTGTAACAGTAGGTGCAATCACTGCTCTTCGTAAAGAAGCTCGTGAAGCTGGTGTATGGATGAAAGTAGTCCGTAACACGCTAGCTAAACGTGCTGTTGAAGGCACTGATTACGAATGCCTAAACGAATCACTAGTTGGTCCAAGCCTTATCGCTTTCTCTTCAGAGCACCCAGGTGCTGCTGCGCGTATCTTTGCTGATTTCGCGAAAAAGAACGAAGAATTTGAGCTTAAGACTGCTGCATTCGAAGGTAAAGTTGTAGACGTAGATATGCTTGCTAAGCTACCTACATACGACGAAGCTGTTGCACGCTTAATGAGCGCTATGAAAGAAGCGTCTGCTGGCAAATTGTGTAAAACAATTGAAGCAGTACGTGTACAGAAAGCTGAGCAAGCTGCTTAATTTAAGCCCGCTCCTTTCGTAAATAAATTTTTTTGAACCACATGGGTTCGTAAATAATTAGGAAATTTGAAATGTCTGTAACTAAAGACCAAATCCTTGACGCAATTGCTGAAATGTCAGTAATGGACGTTGTTGAACTAGTAGAAGCAATGGAAGAGAAGTTCGGTGTAACTGCAGCAGCTGCTGTTGTTGCTGGTCCTGCTGCTGAAGCTGCTGAAGAGAAAACTGAATTTGACGTTATTCTTAAAGCTGCTGGCGCTAACAAAGTTGCTTCTATCAAAGCAGTACGTGGCGCAACTGGTCTAGGCCTTAAAGAAGCTAAAGCACTTGTTGAAGCTGCTCCAACTCCAGTGAAAGAAGCTGTTTCTAAAGAAGAAGCTGAAGCACTTAAAACTGATCTTGAAGCAGCTGGTGCTGAAGTTGAGATCAAGTAATCTAGCTTTTGCTAGGTTCGCTGTCTGAGAAATCAGGCAAGGGCTGGTGATTTTTTAATCACCGGCCCTTTTGCGCTATAGCGTGAGTATTCGTTTAGCGCAAAACCTCTATGTTTTTTCATTATTTTCAATGGCTTATATTTTTGTTAATGAAGTTAAAATGTAGAGTGACAATTAGATGTTGTTATCCTGGCTTAGATGCCAGTTAAGTCTGTTCATACAAGAACAGGTTGGGTCAAAGATCAGCAAGCTGAGGAACCCCATGGCTTACTCTTATTCTGAAAAGAAACGTATCCGTAAGGATTTTGGTAAACGTCCACAAGTTTTGGACATACCTTTCTTACTGTCTACGCAGTTAGAATCGTTCAAAAAGTTCTTGAATCCGGACGCCGATGGTGATCATGGTTTGGAAGCAGCATTTCGTTCTGTTTTTCCAATCAAAAGCTACTCGGGAAATTCTGAGCTTCAATACGTAAGTTATCGTATTGGTGAGCCAGTATTCGATGTAAAAGAATGTCAAATTCGCGGTGTGACTTTTTCTGCTCCACTTCGCGTAAAACTTCGTCTTGTGCTAATGGATAAAGAAGCGCCAGGCACAGTAAAAGACATTAAAGAGCAAGAAGTATATATGGGCGAAATCCCGCTCATGACAGACACTGGTACGTTTGTTATAAATGGTACTGAGCGTGTAATCGTTTCTCAGCTACACCGTTCACCTGGTGTATTCTTTGATAACGACCGTGGTAAGTCTCATTCGTCTGGCAAGGTGCTTTATAATGCACGTGTTATTCCTTACCGTGGTTCATGGTTAGACTTCGAATTCGACGTAAAAGATAATCTTTATGTTCGTATTGACCGTCGCCGTAAATTACCTGCATCAATCATCTTACGTGCGCTTGAGTACACGACCGAAGAAATCCTAGGAATGTTCTTCGAGACGACTGCATTTGAAGTGTCTAACGGTAAAGTATTAATGGAGCTAGTACCATCACGTCTTCGTGGTGAAACAGCGGCTTTTGATATTAAAGATGATGAAGGCGAAGTGTTGGTTGAATCTGGCCGTCGTGTTACAGCGCGCCACATCAAAACACTTGAAAAGAAAGAAATCAAACACCTTGAAGTACCACATGAGTACATCATAGGTCGTGTTGTTGCTAAAAACTACGTTGATACATCAACAGGCGAAGTAATTGTTGAGGCAAATGCTGAGTTATCTCTTGAGTTGATGGCAGAGCTTGTAAAAGCCGGCCACACTAAGATCGATACCCTGTACATCAATGATGTAGACAGCGGTGCTTACATTTCTGATACTGTGCGCATTGACTCTACTAGCAACCGCCTAGAAGCATTGGTAGAAATCTACCGTATGATGCGTCCAGGTGAGCCGCCAACGAAAGATGCTGCTGAAGCATTATTCGATAATCTATTCTTCTCTGAAGAGCGTTATGACTTGTCGACTGTTGGTCGTATGAAGTTTAACAGCCGTGTAGGTTACGATACAGATACAGGCCCTGGTACATTAAACAAAACTGATATTGTTTCTGTGATGAAGGTATTAATCGACATCAGAAATGGTAAAGGTGAAGTAGATGATATCGACCACCTTGGTAACCGTCGTATTCGCTCTGTTGGCGAAATGGCTGAAAACCAATTCCGTGTTGGTCTTGTGCGTGTTGAGCGTGCTGTACGTGAACGCCTAAGTCTTGGTGACCTTGATGCAATTATGCCTCAAGATCTTATTAATGCTAAGCCTATTTCTGCAGCAGTTAAAGAGTTCTTCGGTTCTTCACAGCTCTCTCAGTTTATGGACCAAAACAACCCGCTTTCAGAAGTAACGCACAAGCGTCGTATTTCTGCATTAGGTCCGGGTGGTTTGACACGTGAACGTGCAGGCTTCGAAGTGCGAGATGTACACGTAACGCACTATGGTCGTGTTTGTCCAATCGAAACGCCGGAAGGCCCGAACATCGGTCTAATCAATTCATTGTCAACGTATGCACGTACAAATGATTACGGTTTCTTAGAAACACCATACCGTAAAGTTGTCGATAGCGTTGTAACCGATGAAGTTGATTACCTTTCTGCTATTGAGGAAGGTCAGTTTGTAATCGCACAGGCGAACTCAAACTTAGACGAAAATAACGAATTTATTGATGAACAGATCCCGTGTCGTCACAAAGGTGAATCAACCTTTATGGGTCGTGCTGACATTCAATATATGGACGTATCTCCACAGCAGGTTATCTCTGTGGCAGCTGCGCTTATCCCGTTCCTTGAACACGATGATGCTAACCGTGCATTGATGGGTTCAAACATGCAACGTCAAGCAGTTCCGACGTTAAAAGCAGATAAGCCGTTAGTTGGTACTGGTATTGAACTTACACTTGCGAAAGATTCAGGTGTAACCATCGTTGCAAAACGTGGCGGTGTAGTGAAATACGCTGATGCAAGCCGTATCGTTGTAAACGTTAATGAAGATGAGCGAGTGCCTGGCGAAGCCGGTATCGACATTTATAACTTAACGAAATACACACGTTCAAACCAAAACACGTGTATTAACCAAAAACCAACTTGTATGGTTGGTGAGCCGGTTGTACGTGGTGATGTGCTTGCAGATGGTCCATCAACAGATTTAGGTGATTTGGCTCTAGGTCAAAACTTACGTGTGGCATTCATGCCTTGGAATGGTTACAACTTCGAAGACTCGATTTTATTATCTGAGCGCGTTGTTGAAGAAGATCGTCTAACGACTATCCACATTCAAGAGTTACAGTGTATTGCCCGTGATACTAAGTTAGGTCCAGAAGAAATCACTGCTGATATTCCAAACGTAGGTGAGTCTGCGTTAGGTAAGCTTGATGAGTCAGGTGTTGTATATATTGGCGCAGAAGTGAAAGGCGGCGATATTTTAGTTGGTAAAGTAACCCCTAAAGGTGAAACACAACTAACACCTGAAGAGAAGCTACTGCGTGCGATCTTCGGTGAGAAAGCGTCTGATGTAAAAGATAGCTCTCTGCGTGTTCCAAACTCTGTTACTGGTACTGTAATCGATGTACAAGTATTCACTCGAGATGGCGTTGAAAAAGATAAACGTGCACTTGAAGTGGAAGATATGCAGCTTCGCGAAGCGAAAAAAGACTTCAACGAAGAGTTTAAGATTCTGGAAGGTGGTGTACTAAATCGTGCACGTAACCTACTTGTCCAAGCAGGCTTCAGTGAAGACAGCATTGCAGAGCTAAGCACTGAGAGATTGCTAACGCAAAGTCTTGCTGATGAAGGGCAACAATCTGAACTTGAGCAGTTAGCTGCACAGTACGATGAGCTTAAAGCAGAGTACGACAAAAAGTTTGAGAACAAGCGTCGCAAGATCACTCAAGGTGATGACTTAGCGCCGGGCGTACTTAAGATTGTTAAGGTTTACCTTGCCGTTAAACGTCGTATTCAGCCTGGTGATAAAATGGCTGGTCGTCACGGTAACAAAGGTGTTATCTCGACTATCGTACCTGTTGAAGACATGCCTTATGATGACAAAGGCCGTACTGTAGATATCGTGTTGAACCCGTTAGGTGTACCATCACGGATGAACATCGGTCAGATCCTTGAAACACATATGGGTCTTGCTGCTCGTGGTATTGGTGAGCGCATCGAAGAAATGATGAAAGAGCAACGTGAACTTCACGAATTGCGCGAATTCATCAAAAAAGCATACGAAGTCGGTGATTGTCGTCAGAAGGTAGATATTGCTAGCTTCTCTGATGATGAAGTCCAACGCTTAGCTGTAAACCTTAAAGGTGGTTTACCAATTGCTACACCTGCATTTGATGGTGCAAAAGAAAGCGAAATCAAAGAGCTACTTGAGCTAGGTGGATACCCATCAAGCGGTCAGGTTACGCTTTATGATGGTCGTACTGGTGATGCATTTGAACGTCAAGTAACCGTAGGTTACATGTACATGTTAAAACTTAACCACTTAGTTGATGACAAGATGCACGCACGTTCAACAGGTTCTTACAGCTTGGTAACTCAGCAGCCACTAGGTGGTAAAGCTCAGTTCGGTGGACAGCGATTCGGTGAGATGGAGGTATGGGCATTAGAAGCATACGGTGCTGCCTATACACTTCAGGAAATGTTGACAGTTAAGTCGGATGACGTAAACGGTCGTACTAAGATGTATAAAAACATTGTTGACGGTAACCATAAAATGGAACCGGGTATGCCAGAGTCATTCAACGTATTGCTCAAAGAGATCCGCTCACTCGGTATCAACATCGAGTTGGAAGAACACTAATCCGATTGCCGCATCATTAAGGTGCGGCAGTGACTCTTAATTGAGTGACCGGATTAAAAGAATGTAGGGGTGAGCAATGCTTGCCCTCAAGATTAACCTCCGACAGGAGAGCTAAGGTGAAAGACTTACTTAAGTTTCTGAAGCAACAAAATAAGACCGAAGAGTTCGATGCGATTCGAATTGGTCTTGCTTCACCAGACATGGTTCGTTCATGGTCTTACGGCGAAGTAAAGAAACCTGAGACAATCAACTACCGTACTTTCAAGCCTGAGCGTGATGGCTTATTCTGTGCCCGTATTTTCGGCCCAGTGAAAGATTATGAGTGTTTATGTGGTAAATATAAGCGCTTAAAACACCGTGGTGTGATCTGTGAAAAATGTGGCGTTGAAGTAACGCTAACTAAAGTACGCCGTGACCGTATGGGTCACATTGAACTAGCGAGCCCAGTAGCGCATATTTGGTTCCTTAAATCACTTCCGTCTCGTATTGGCTTAATGCTAGATATGACGTTACGTGATATCGAACGTGTACTTTATTTCGAATCATTCGTGGTAACTGAGCCTGGTATGACAACGCTTGAACGTAGTCAGCTATTAGGTGAAGAAGAATACCTAGATGCATTAGAAGAGCACGGTGATGAGTTCGAAGCTAAGATGGGTGCTGAAGCAGTACTAGACTTACTTCGTGAACTTGATCTTGGTCAGTTAATCGCAGAAATGCGTGAAGAGTTACCAACAATTAACTCTGAGACTAAGCGTAAGAAAATCACTAAGCGTCTTAAGCTTATGGAATCTTTCCACCAATCAGGTAACAACCCTGAGTGGATGATCATGAGTGTACTTCCGGTTCTTCCACCAGATCTTCGTCCTCTAGTACCACTAGATGGCGGTCGTTTTGCGACGTCTGATCTGAATGATTTATACCGTCGTGTTATTAACCGTAATAACCGTTTGAAGCGTCTATTAGACTTAGCGGCACCAGATATTATCGTACGTAACGAAAAGCGTATGTTGCAAGAAGCGGTTGATGCGCTCCTTGATAATGGTCGTCGTGGTCGTGCAATTACCGGTTCTAACAAGCGTCCACTTAAGTCGCTTGCTGATATGATCAAAGGTAAGCAGGGTCGTTTCCGTCAAAACTTATTAGGTAAGCGTGTAGATTACTCTGGTCGTTCTGTAATCACAGTAGGTCCTACGCTTAAACTTCACCAGTGTGGTCTTCCTAAGAAGATGGCATTAGAGCTATTCAAGCCATTTATCTACGGTAAACTTGAGCGTCGCGGCATGGCTACGACTATCAAAGCTGCGAAGAAGATGGTTGAGCGTGAAGTTCCTGAGGTTTGGGACGTACTTGATGAAGTGATCCGTGAACACCCGGTATTACTTAACCGTGCACCAACACTTCACCGTCTTGGTATTCAGGCATTTGAGCCGGTACTGATCGAAGGTAAAGCAATCCATTTACATCCATTAGTATGTGCGGCCTATAACGCCGACTTCGATGGTGACCAAATGGCGGTACACGTGCCGTTGACAATCGAAGCTCAAATTGAAGCGCGTGCGCTGATGATGTCTACAAACAACATCTTATCTCCAGCGAACGGCGAACCAATCATCGTACCTTCACAGGACGTTGTATTGGGTCTTTACTATATGACGCGTGATCGCATCAATGGTAAAGGTGAAGGCATTGTCTTTAAAGATCAGAAAGAAGCTGAAAAAGCATACCGTACAGGTACTGCTGAACTTCATGCTCGTGTAAAAGTACGTATTACTGAAACACGCATAGATGAAGAAACTGGTGAGCGTTCTGAAGTAACAGAAATCATTGATACGACGGTTGGTCGTGCAATACTTTCTTTGGTATTACCTGAAGGCTTACCGTTTGAGCTTATCAACAAAGCATTAGGTAAAAAGCAGATTTCAAATCTTCTAAACGAGTGTTATCGCCGTTTAGGTCTAAAAGATACTGTAATCTTTGCTGACCAAGTAATGTATACCGGTTTCCATTACGCGATGAAATCTGGTGTTTCTATCGGTATTAATGACTTGGTTATTCCACCAGTTAAAGCCGAAATCATTGACAATGCAGAAGCAGAAGTGAATGAAATCAACCAACAGTTCCAATCAGGTCTTGTAACTGCGGGTGAGAAATACAACAAAGTAATCGATATCTGGTCACGTGTTAACGAAAACTTATCACGTGAAATGATGGCGAACTTGTCAAAAGACACCGTTATCAATGCCAAAGGCGAAGAAGAAGAGCAACCGTCATTTAACTCCGTGTTTATGATGGCAGACTCTGGTGCTCGTGGTAGTGCCGCTCAGATCCGTCAGCTAGCAGGTATGCGTGGTCTGATGGCACGTCCAGATGGTTCAATCATCGAAACACCAATCACGGCTAACTTCCGTGAAGGTCTAAACGTACTACAGTACTTCATCTCAACGCACGGTGCGCGTAAAGGTCTAGCCGATACGGCACTTAAGACAGCGAACTCGGGTTACCTAACTCGTCGTCTAGTAGATGTTGCACAAGATTTGGTTATCAATGATGATGACTGTGGCACATTAGACGGTCTAACAATGAAACCGCTTATCGAAGGTGGTGATGTTGTTGAACCACTACGCGAACGTGTATTAGGTCGTGTAGTTGCAGAAGATGTTGTTATACCAGGTACGAATGACGTGTTGGTTGAGCGTAATATTATGCTTGATGAGAAACTGTGTGACCTTCTAGAAGAGCACTCAGTTGATGAAGTACGCGTACGTTCAGTTATCACATGTGATAACGACTTTGGTGTATGTGCTAAGTGTTATGGTCGTGACCTTGCACGTGGACACATCATTAATGCAGGTGAATCTGTGGGTGTTATCGCTGCTCAATCAATCGGTGAGCCGGGTACACAGCTTACGATGCGTACATTCCACATCGGTGGTGCGGCATCAAGAGCATCTGCGGAAAACAGCGTACAAGTTAAAAATAACGGTAGCATGAAGCTACACAATGCTAAGTATGTACTTAATACTGATGGCAAAATCGTTATTACTTCACGTTCAACAGAAATAACAGTTATCGATGAACATGGTCGTGAGAAAGAGCGTTATAAAGTACCTTACGGTGCGGTATTAACAATCCAAGACGGTGCAGACGTTCAAGGTAATGATGTTGTTGCAACATGGGACCCGCATAGTCACCCAATCATTCTTGAGCATGAATCAAAAGTGTCTTTCTCAGACATTGATGATAGCAACACAGAAGCGCAAACAGATGACCTTACCGGTTTAACACGGGTTGTTGTTAAGGACCTTTCTAAAGTAAATGCGAAAGAGCCTAAACTAATCGTTGAAAGTAAGAAGCGTGGACTACAAGAGATACGCTTACCATCGTTCACGACAATTGAAATTTCTGATGGTGCAACAGCTGCACCGGGTCAAGCGCTTGCGCGTATCCCACAAGAAGGTTCAAAAACTCGAGATATCACCGGTGGTCTACCGCGCGTTGCGGACTTATTTGAAGCTCGTAAGCCTAAGGAGCCAGCAATTCTTGCTGAGATCACAGGTACAATTAGCTTCGGTAAAGAGACTAAAGGTAAGAAACGTCTAGTTATTACACCAGATGAAGGTGATCATTACGAAGAAATGATCCCGAAATGGCGTCAGCTTAACGTGTTTGAAGGGGAATCAGTGTCTAAAGGTGAAGTCATCGCCGATGGTCCTGAATCTCCACATGATATCTTGCGCCTACGTGGTGTAACGGATGTATCTAATTACATCGTAAACGAAGTACAAGAAGTATATCGTTTACAGGGTGTAAAGATTAACGATAAGCACATCGAAACAATCATCCGCCAGATGCTACGTAAATGTATCATCCTGCACGGTGGTGACACGGAGTTCTTAGCTGGTGAACAAGTTGAAGTGGCTCGAGTAAATATCTCGAACCGTGAACTTGAAAAGCAAGGTAAGATCCCTGCCAAGTTTGAAATACAACTTATGGGTATTACTAAAGCATCACTTGCCACTGAATCATTTATTTCAGCAGCATCGTTCCAGGAAACAACGCGAGTTCTGACTGAAGCCGCAGTAAATGGTAAGAGTGATGAACTTCGTGGTCTGAAAGAAAACGTAATCGTGGGTCGTTTGATCCCAGCGGGTACCGGTTTCTCTTATCACCAAGAACGTATGGCTCGTCGTAAGCAAGCTGAACAGCCTGTAGAGGAGCAAACAGTAAGCGCTGAAGAGGCAACTCAAGCACTAACTGATGCACTTAACGCTGACTTATTAGGCGGTAATGACTAAACGCATTATCAGCTAGGTAGTAAATACCATCAGCTTTAAAAGCCGCCGCAAGGCGGCTTTTTTGTGCATGATGTTCATATGACAGCTAAAGTGTCTGGTGTGCGTTTAGAGTGTGTTATCGATACGTTTATGGATAGATATTGTGAAGGTAAGAAAAAGAGAGGTTGGTTTTTATAAACCCAATTGGCTTTTTTATATGCAAACGTATCGCTGTCATCTTAAGTGTATTAATCTGGTATCAATTCACGAATAGTACTTCCCAACAAGCGGACTAAT
>NZ_JAGJEF010000075.1:0-24730 GCF_018100875.1 Pseudoalteromonas sp. MMG012 | reverse complement strand
CGGGGTATTAAATAAGAATAAATTAGGATTCAACGTAACTCATAATTGTTTTGTAGTATAAATACGAAAAAAGCCTACATTTTCATGTAGGCTTTTATATTTGGAATTGGTGCAAATTTTTCTAGCACCATGTATCCGTACCAGCTTGCCCACTGAGGGCGTTTTTAGTCAAACTCGATAACAAGTTAGCTGCGAGGGCCAGCTTGTTTGATGGCGTCTGAGACGTCATACTTGGTAAAGTTTTCTTGGAAGTCAGCCGCTAATTTTGCAGCGTACTCAGCATACTTTGCTTTGTCTTCCCACGTGTTAATCGGGTTAAGCAGTTTGCTGTCAACACCAGGTACCGCAACAGGCACGTCTAAGTTTAATGACTCAATATGCGTTGTTTCAACACCCGCTAACGTACCAGATACAATCGCATCAATCACAGCACGTGTGGTTGGAATATCAAAGCGCTTACCAATACCATATGGTCCGCCAGTCCAACCTGTGTTAACAAGGTATACTTTAGCGTCGAATTCACGCACACGTTTCATCAGTAGCTCAGCGTAAACCCCAGCAGGACGTGGGAAGAACGGTGCGCCAAAACAAGTCGAGAAGGTTGATTCAATGTCTGACGTTGAGCCTATTTCAGTTGAGCCAACCTTTGCAGTGTAGCCACTTAGGAAGTGATATGCCGCCGCTTCTTCAGATAACACAGAAACTGGAGGCAATACGCCACTGACATCACACGTTAAGAATACAACTGCTTTCGGCTCACCGGCACGGTTCTCTACTTTACGCTTCTCAACATGCTCAAGTGGGTAAGCAGCACGGGTGTTTTGCGTTAGGCTGGTATCGTTAAAATCAGGAACACGATTTTCGTCTAATACAACGTTCTCTAGGATGGTACCAAACTTGATAGCATTCCAAATGACTGGCTCGTTCTTCTGAGATAAGTCGATACATTTTGCGTAACAACCGCCTTCAATGTTGAAAACACTGCCTGGTGCCCAACCGTGCTCATCGTCACCGATAAGAAAGCGTGTTGGATCCGCTGATAAGGTTGTTTTACCAGTACCAGATAGGCCAAAGAATAATGCTGTATCACCGGCTTCACCCACGTTTGCACTACAGTGCATAGGTAAAACGCCTTTTGCTGGTAACAAAAAGTTTTGTACAGAGAACATTGATTTTTTCATTTCACCAGCGTAGTGCATGCCAGCTAACAAGACTTTGCGCTCTGCAAAGTTGATAATCACGGTACCGTCACTGTTTGTGCCGTCGCGTTCTGGATCACATACAAATGAAGGCACGTTCATTACCTGCCACTGCGGTAAATCAGCCGTGTTATATTTTTTAGGTTCAATAAACATGTTTTTAGCGAAAATGTGATGCCACGCAGTTTCGGTTGTAACCACAACTGGTAAATAGTGCTCAGGATCAGCACCCACTTCAAGGTGAGAGACGAAGTGGTCACCGCCTTGTACATGTGCTTCAACACGTGTCCAAAGGGCATCAAATTTATCAGCATCGAATGGGCGGTTTACTTTGCCCCATTGGATGTCATTTTCAGTGCTTTGCTCTTTAACGATAAAACGATCGTTTGGAGAGCGGCCTGTGCGACGACCAGTTTTTGCAACGAAAGCTCCGTTTGCGGCCAAAGTACCCTCGCCACGAGAAATAGTGAGTTCGACAAGTTCAGCTGCAGTTAAATCGACAAAACGAGTAGCGCTTGAAGTCATGTTATTACCTAAAATGTGAGAATTGAACGGGATAGCTCTGAGTTCTTACTAACCTTAAGCTGAATTTATAGTAACAGATGATATTGAGATATTCGAGCCTTTGGAGGACCTGAAATCACATTAATTTGTGAAAAAACTTGAATAATTTCAATGATACCGGTGTCATAAAAAAGAGACTTTAAATGACACCGGTATCATTTTTTAAACATAAAAAAGCCATCAAAATGATGGCTTGGTATTCAAATTAGGTGCAAGTGGGTATTTAGTTAAAAATAGCCTTGATATCTTGTTCATTGAAGCGGTAATCGGTGAGGCAATAATGACAGCTGATGGTCACGTTACCGTGCTGTTGCACATCTTCTAAAAGCGCTTCTTGACCAACATTCACTAAGGCAGCAATGGTTTTCTCTTTGCTACATCCGCACACAAAATTGATTTCTTGCGGCTCGAACAGTTGCGGATTGTCTTCATGATACAAACGCGTTAACACTGTTTGTGCATCTAACTCTAATAATTCGTCATCTTTTACTGTGTGGCTAAGTGCTTCTAGATGGGTGAAGTCTTGCTGTGACTTTTCTTTATTGACCGGCAATACTTGTAAGAACAAACCTGCTGCTTTTACCGTTTCAGAGCCCGTTTTGGTTGCGAACCATAAACGCGTGGTTAATTGCTCTGATTGGGTAAAGTAGTCTTCAATACAGCCAGCAAGCGTGTCGGCAGTTAAAGGTACGATTCCTTGGTAGCGCTCACCTTTAACAGGGGTAATAGTAATGACCATATGTCCGTTACCGATCAAGTCTGCAATTTTGTTACCCGTTACGTCACTTTGTAAGCGCGCAATGCCCCGCATGTTTTGTTTATGATCACCGTTGATCACGGCATATTTCACCGGGCCATCACCTTGCAGCTGCACGGCAATATCGCCTTCGAACTTGAGTGTGGCCGTTAAAAGGCTGGTCGCAACCAGCAGCTCACCAAGCAATTGCTGAACGGGCTCTGGGTAATTGTGGCCTGCAATGATGTCACTGAATGTTTTTTCAATTTGTACCAATTCGCCGCGTACGTCTAGTTCGTCAAAAATATAGCGATGTAATAAATCAGGTTGCATTAATAAAATCCTAGCTTGATTTTAATTTCAATAGTTCACGTCTTTGCTTTTTATCTGGTTTGTTAACAGGATGTGGTGCAAAGAAACTGTTATTTTTTCTAGCAATGGCATTTTCTTCTCGCTTACGAACGCTAGATTCCGACTCTAGGTACGCCGTTTGGGCGATTGCCGCCGCTTGGCGTTTTTCAAAAAGCACTAAAATAGTCACTTCTTTTTCGTCAAATCCTTGCGCAAGCTTCACAGTAGCGCCTACTTCAGTGATTTTACTGGGTTTACAGCGCTGGCCGTTATAGTGTACTTTACCACCTTGTACCATTTCACGCGCAAGCGCTCGGGTTTTATAAAACCGAGTAGCCCAAAGCCACTTGTCGAGTCTTACTCCGGTGTTTTTGGTTGCTTGTACAGGTGAATTTTTAGTCACAATTTATTAACCATGTAGATTGTGTAGTATAAGCTGAAATCTATCATATTTTGGCATTCAAAAAAAGCAGGCTTAATCGTTGCCAGTATTGGTGTTAGGCTTGTAGAAAAGGTGTGTATTCAAGTTCTCACTCGTGTCATATTTGTGCGCTTGTTGAATTTTTGCTTAAAGGGTACACTGAGCTGCTTAATGTAGAATAAGAAAAATTGCATATGGAATTACAGTTACAACAGTTACAAAAAGCCTTATTAGGATTGCCTCACGCTAAACTAAGCCGCATGGTCGTATTGTTAGCTGTTATTTATATTGCTTATTTATTATCACAAATGTTTTGGCTATTGTGGCCACAACCTGCGAATCAACCACTTCCTAGTCAATCAGCGCTGTATTCATCAAGCAGTAATGTGATTAATACGCAAGCGATTACCAACCAACATTTATTTGGCCGTGCAGATGCCAAGGCGCAGGAAAAGCCGAAGCCCGTTGTGTCTGATGCACCAGAAACAACGTTGAATGTGCGATTGACGGGTATTGTTGCTGTAAGCTTAGATGATGCAGCCGGATTTGCGATTATTGAATCGCAAGGGAAGCAGTTAACATATGAAGTCAAAGAATCAATTCAAGGTACGCGCGCCACGTTATCACGCGTATTGCCTGACCGCGTTATTTTGGATGTAAGTGGTCGATTTGAAACACTGATGCTAGATGGTATTGAGTATTCAAAAAATGTGGCAATGCCAGTGGCTGCAAAATCGACAGGTAAAAGCCCCAACCGCAAAAAATCATCTCAGCTGGTTGCCAGTGCTGACATATCTTCACAGCGCGATGAACTGTTGAAAGAACCTGGCAAGTTATTTGATTATATAAGAATTTCACGCGCCATGAAGGAAGGTCAATTGATCGGATATCGCTTGAGTCCAGGTAAAGATCCTGAACTTTTCCGCAAAATGGGGCTCAAAAATAACGATTTAGCTGTTGCCATCAACGGCTATCAACTCACGGATATGAAACAGGCTATGTCTGCAATGAATGAGCTTAGAAATAGCTCAGATGCAAGCATCACCATTGAACGAGATGGTCAAACCATTTCAGTACAATTCAGCCTGTAAAGTTACTACTTTTGGAGTTTAAATAAAATGGGTAATAAGCTACACCTCACAAAAATCAAAAAAGGGTTAGCTAAGTATGCAGCTCTAATGATTGCCGCTGGTCTGTCTTTATCGGTGTCTGCCATTGAGTACGCTGCCAACTTTAAAGGAACTGACATCAACGAATTTATTAATATCGTTGGTAAAAACTTAAACAAAACCATTATTATCGACCCAAACGTGCGTGGCAATATCAATGTACGTAGTTATGAGTTGATGGATGAGTCAATTTATTATCAGTTCTTCCTGAATGTATTAGAAGTGTATGGCTACTCCGTTATGGAGATGGACAGCGGGGTACTGAAAGTTGTCCGTAGTTCTGATGGTAAAAAAGGGAATGTGCCATTAGTCAAAGGCAAAGAATTTGGTAACGGCGATGTAATGGTGACGCGCGTTGTACGTGTAAAGAACGTTAGCGTACAAGAGCTCGGGCCCTTGATCAGGCAGTTCAGTGACCAAAAAGATGGCGGTCATGTGACCAATTTTAGTTCTGCGAACGTGATGATGCTAACAGGGCATGCGGCATCGGTTAATAGGCTTGTTGATATTATTAAGTCAGTGGACCAAGCGGGTGATAAGCGTGTTGAAATTATTAAATTACACCATGCCACCGCCGATGATGTGGTTAAAGTAGTTGAAAGTATTTATAAAGGCACCGGTAAAAACAGCGTGCCTGAGTTCTTAATTCCTAAAGTCGTTGCCGATGGCAGAACCAACAGTGTTATCGTCAGTGGCGAGTCTCAAGCACGCAGCCGTGCGACTGAATTGATTAAACGATTAGACGGCGAGTTGGAAAGCCAAGGTAATACTAAAGTATTTTATTTAAATTATGCTAAGGCTGAAGATTTAGTCAAAGTGTTGCAAGGCGTGAGTAAAACCTTGCAAGAAGAATCTAAGGGCAGCAATAACAAAACCCGTTCACGCAGTAATCGTAACGATACCAGTATTGAAGCGCATCCAGATTCAAACTCACTGGTGATCACAGCACAGCCAGATACCATGCGTTCATTAACCTCGGTCATTGAAAAGTTAGATATTCGCCGTGCACAGGTATTGGTTGAAGCCATTGTGGTGGAAGTACAAGAAGGTGACGGTGTTAACTTTGGGCTACAGTGGATCTCTGAAAAAGGCGGTATGCTGCAGTTTAATAATGGCAGTACGGTGCCTGTAGGGTCATTAGCCGTTGCGGCAGAGCAAGCACGTGACATAACTATTAAGAAAAGTATTACAGGTTCCGAAACTGGCACTGTCACTCCTATTGAAGAAACTCAAAAAGGTGACCTTGGTCCATTGGGTCAATTGCTTGGTGGCGTAAATGGCCTCGCGATGGGGATTGTCAAAAACGATTGGGGTGCAATAGTCCAAGCGATTTCGACTGATACGAAATCTAACATTTTAGCGACGCCTTCTATTACCACCATGGACAATGAAGAAGCGTCGATGATTGTGGGTCAAGAAGTGCCTATTATTACCGGATCTACGTCGGGTGACAATAACTCTAACCCATTCCAAACGGTTGATCGCCAAGAAGTGGGTATTAAGCTCAAAGTGACACCACAAATCAATGACGGCAGCGCAGTACAGCTGACCATTGAGCAGGAAGTGTCGAGTGTCAGTGGTGCAACTGCGGTTGATATTTCTGTGAATAAGCGCGCCATTAATACCACAGTGATTGCAGATGACGGTGGCATGGTTATTCTCGGTGGTTTGATAGATGAAGATGTGCAAGAAAGCGTGTCAAAAGTACCGTTACTAGGCGATATTCCATTTATTGGCCATTTATTTAAATCAACCAATACTAAAAAGAGCAAGCGTAACTTATTGGTCTTTATTCGCCCGACCATTGTGCGTGACAGTCGCAGTATGAATGAGTTAAGTCATGCGAAATATAACTTTATTCGCAGTGAGCAGGTAAAGCGTAATGAAGATGGCATTCAATTAATGCCGTCAGAAGATACCCCTGTGCTACCAGAGTGGAATGATGCCTTGGTATTACCACCGACTTACGAAGAGTTTTTAAGTGGCAAAAACAAGCAAGAGCAAGAAAACAATGACTGATAGCCAAGTTGATGTTCTCGCAGAGGACCATACTGCCGAACTAGATAATGCGCAGGTAATTCGTTTACGCTTGCCATTTGCTTATGCGCGCCGCGAAGGCATTTTGCTCAGTGACACGCCTGATGGTTTAAAAGTGTTTTATCGTGGCGAGCTGTCAGTTCCGGCATTACTGGAAGTACGCCGAGTTGCGGCAGAACCTTTTACGCTGGTACAACTTGAAGACGATAAATTTGAGTTATTGCTTGAAGAATCGTATCAGCGTGATAGCTCTGAAACGCAGCAAATGATGGAAGACATTGGCAACGAAGTTGACCTGTTTTCGTTGGCGGAAGAGTTACCGCAAACAGAAGATTTGTTGGCTGCGGATGATGATGCACCCATCATTAAATTGATCAATGCCATGCTCAGTGAAGCAATCAAAGAAGGTGCGTCTGATATTCACATTGAAACCTTTGAGCAAGACCTCGTGATCCGCTTTCGGGTTGACGGGGTGCTTAAAGAGGTACTCAAACCAAACCGTAAACTCGCCTCGTTACTCGTGTCGCGTATTAAGGTAATGGCTAAACTTGATATCGCCGAAAAGCGCATTCCACAAGATGGTCGTATTAGTTTACGTATTGCTGGGCGCGCGGTAGATGTGCGGGTGTCGACCATGCCTTCTAGTTTTGGTGAGCGAGTGGTATTACGTTTACTGGATAAGAACAATGCCCGATTAGACCTAGAAGACTTAGGGATGACTGAGCGTAACCGAGAATTATTTGCCGGCATTATTAGTAAACCTCACGGTATCATCTTAGTGACGGGCCCGACCGGTTCAGGTAAAAGTACCACGTTATATGCAGGTATGAGTCAGATAAACTCAAAAGATCGTAATATTCTGACGGTTGAAGATCCAATTGAATATGAAATTCCGGGTATTGGTCAGACGCAAGTTAATGCGAAAGTTGATATGACGTTTGCTCGGGGGCTACGGGCTATTTTGCGTCAAGATCCGGATGTGGTTATGGTTGGTGAGATTCGAGACTTAGAAACAGGCCAAATTGCCGTACAAGCTTCATTAACGGGTCACCTTGTTATGTCGACACTACACACTAATACAGCGGCGGGTGCCATCACTCGTATGGAAGATATGGGGGTAGAACCGTTCTTACTGTCTTCTTCTTTATTAGGGGTGTTATCACAGCGCTTAGTCAGAACTTTATGTTCAAACTGTAAAGCCGGTCATCATGCTGATGACGGTGAATGTGAATTGTTAGGTATACCGAGCGGTCAGCAAACGACAATTTACCGCGCTGTAGGGTGCGAAGAGTGTAATTATAATGGCTATAAAGGCCGAACCGGTATTCATGAGTTACTGATTGTTGATGAACATATTCGTGAGCTTATTCATAACGGTAAAGGTGAGCAGGCGGTAGAGAAGTATATTCGTCAGCACAGTCCGAGTATTCGTCAAGATGGTTGTTCGCGTGTTTTAGACGGTAAAACAACGCTAGAAGAAGTATTGCGAGTGACTCGCGAGGAAGGATAAGCATGGCAGCATTTGAATACCGAGCTTTGGATGGCAAGGGAAAAGAAAAAAAAGGCATATTAGAGGCGGATACCGCTAAGCAAGTGAGACAAATGCTGCGCGAAAAAGCCATGATGCCTTTAGAGGTATTACCTGCGGCGGAGAAAGATAAGCAGCAGTCTTCTGAGGGAATACAGCTATTTAGAGGCTATAAGCCCTCAGTGGCCGATTTGGCATTGGTGACCCGTCAGCTTGCGACATTAATTCAATCATCGTTGCCGGTTGAAGCCGCAGTGATGGCGGTTGCTGAACAATGTGAAAAACCCAGACTAAAGCGCATGCTGATGTCGGTGCGCTCTAAAGTCGTTGAGGGTTACACCCTTGCTGATGGTATGTCAGAGTTTCCTCATGTATTTGATAACCTATATCGGGCTATGGTTGCTGCGGGTGAAAAATCAGGGCACCTAGATCAAGTATTGAATCGTCTTGCAGATTACACTGAACAACGTCAACATATGCGTAGCCAAATTACCCAAGCGATGGTTTATCCGACCATTTTGGTGATATTTGCGATTGCCATTGTCTCTGTATTACTAGGAACTGTGGTACCCCAGATATTAAAAACCTTCGAAAAGTCTAAGCAAGTATTGCCATGGACGACTGAATGGGTCATGGCCGCCAGTAACTTTGTTCAAAACTATTGGATGATTAGTCTCGTAATTATTGTGGGTGGCATTTTTGGTATTAAGCAAGCGTTAAAGCGTCCGAAAGTGCGTTTTTGGTATGATAGCCAACTTATGATTTTACCCGGTATCGGCAAAGTCAGTCGCAGTATCAATACGGCGCGTTTTGCACGGACTTTAAGTATTTTATCCTCGAGTTCGGTCCCTTTATTAGAAGGAATGAAAATTGCCGGTAAAGTACTAGAGAATCAAAAGATTAAATTTGCTGTGGCTGAAGCTGCAACCCGAGTAAGTGAAGGTGCAAGTTTAAGAGCGGCGTTACATCAAACGAAATTATTCCCGCCAATGATGTTACATATGATCGCCAGTGGTGAAAAATCAGGCGAATTAGAACAGATGTTGGAGCGAGCAGCTAATAACCAAGATCGTGAATTTGAAAGTATGGTTAGTGTGTCATTGGCACTGTTAGAACCAGCAATGATTGCCAGCATGGCAGTAATCGTACTGTTTATTGTTATGGCTATTTTACAACCTATTATGGCAATGAACCAAGCAATTGGTTTGTAGTCAAAAATATCGATAATGTATATAAAAATACAAAGACATTAATAACTTTTGAGGTATAAATTGTGAATAAACAGTCAGGTTTCTCACTATTAGAAGTGATGGTAGTACTTGTGATCATTGGTATGATCATGTCTATTGTGGCACCCAATATTATGGGTCAGCAAGAAGAAGCGCAAATTGATAAAGCCCACTTAGATATTCAGCAACTTGAAGATGCGATGAGTATGTATAAGTTGAAAAATAAAAAATACCCTACCACAGAGCAGGGCCTTGAAGCATTGGTAAATGAAACAACAATAGACCCAGTGCCAAAACGTTTCCCTGATGGTGGCTTTATTTCTAAATTACCAGAAGATCCGTGGGGTAGTCCTTACCAATTAGTTAGCCCAGGTGAAATGGGTAAAATTGATATCTTTTCAATGGGGCCAGACGGTGAAGTGGGTACCGAAGATGATATTGGTAACTGGGATCAAGAAGAGCAGCAATAAAAGCTGCATAGATTATGATAAAGCATCCGACCCTAACGCATAAATACCAACGAGGATTTAGTTTAATCGAAATCCTCGTGGTACTGACGATCATTGCTTTTGCGACCAAGTTGGTGACCTATAGTTTTGGCGGCGACATGGAAGAAGAGCTAGAAAAGCAGGCGCTCAGAACACATGGCATTATCAATTTAGCATCGGAATTTGCGGTGCTGAATCAAGTTGAACTTGGGTTTCACCTTGATAAGAAAACCCTAGAGTTTTTAGTGTTTGATGGGGAAAACTGGATAGCGTTTGATGCGGAAGAACTCTACAAGCCAATTAAATTTGAAGATGATTACAAGGTGAACTTGAACATTGAAGGATTAGATTGGGCACAAGATAATTTATTAGAGCAATCAAATTGGCGAGCATTAATGGGTACTGGCGATGAGCAAAGCTTGCTTGAACTGAAGAAGCTAAAAGTACCTCAAGTCCTCTTGTTATCATCGGGTGAAGTCAGTGCCTTTCAACTAAGCCTTGAGTTGGATGACGACCCACAAAGCGTTTACTTTGTGGAAGGTGAGTTTGTCGCTCCTGTTAATTTACGCCGAGAGCCAGAATGAAGCAGAATACATTAGGCTTTACCTTACTAGAGGTGATGGTTGCGCTAAGCATATGTGCGATGGCAGGTATTGCGGCAATGCAGGTCACTGGAGAGCACATTACCCACATTGGCGCGTTAGAAGAACAAACTTATGCCTCTTGGGTCGCGGAAAATCAAATGGTCATGATGCGCGCCAGTGGTAAAAAATGGTCAGGGAAGAACAATGTCAAAGGGGAAGAAGAACTGGCTGGACAGAAGTGGTTTTGGCAGCAATCAGTGATAGCGACAGAAGATCCCAGTTTCGTTAAGGTGACGGTCACCGTTTATCAAGATGAAGCATTACAAACGTCGGTTTATGATCTCACTACCTTTATGTTGAAAGGCAAATGATAATGCGCCAACGAGGTTTTACTTTATTAGAAGTGATGGTTGCGCTGGGCATTTTAGCGTTTGTTATTTTAGCGACTCATCAAATATTAGACTCGACGTTGAAAGCCAAAGAAGCCTCTGAGGATGTTATTGGTGAATTAGAATCATTACAAACAACGTTTAGGTTAATGGACCAAGACTTTAATCAAATGACCAAGCGTGAAGTACGCAACGAGTCAGGTGATAGCAACGAAAGTTATATCATTCACGGGCGTTATGAGATGAATAGCCAATACGATGGTATTGTCTTTGTTCGTGATGGTTGGACAAATCCGATTAGCTTATTACCTAGGTCTGAGTTACAAGCCGTTGGGTACCGGGTGGTTGATGATAACTTAGAGCGTATTTATAGAATTTATGTGGATGAACTTGATGGCTCAGAACCTCGCTCACAAATCGTATTAAAAAATGTGGAAGATCTAAAGTTTGAGTTTTTAGATGATAAGCAAAAATGGCAAGAAGATTGGAAGAAAAAAGCCTTGCCGTTGGCGGTTGCCGTCACGCTGCAACTTAAAGATGCAGATCCTATTAGGCGTTTATTTTTAACTCCTGGAGATGGGAAAGAGCAGAGTGGGAATGAGCAGAACAGTGGAGATCGCTCATGAAGCAGCAGCGCGGCGCAGCACTTATCATTGTATTATTTATTGTCGCTTTGGCTGCGACTATCGCAGCTGAAATGGCCGCTAATTTAATGGTACAAGTGCAAAGAGCACAAAATATTCAAACTCATCAACAAGCAAAATGGTATAGCTACGGTGCAGAAGAATTAGTGAAAAAGGTCTTACTGGAAAGTAAGAAAGAAGACACCGAAAAAGTACACCTTGATCAGCCTTGGGCACGTGAAGAAGTCCCTTACCCAGTTGATCAAGGGACATTAAGTGGGGAAGTGACAGATTTACAAGCCTGTTTGAACTTGAACGCGTTAGCAGCGCCAAAAGATAAAAATCAAGCGAACAATCAAACGAATCCAGCCCACAAAGCTTTATTAGAGCTGCTTAAAAATATTGAAGATCTACCCTTAGATGAGAGTGAAGAAGCGTTAGCTGATAGTGTATATGATTGGTTGGATCAAGACAGTATTACATATCGCTCAGGCGCCGAAGAAGATGAATATATGTCTCGTAGGACCCCTTATCTGACAGCCAATAACTTACTTGCTTCAGTTTCTGAATTACGAGTGATTAAGGGATTTAATCCGTTAGTTATGAAAAAGCTGTTGCCCTATGTATGTGTTATACCAGGCAATACCGAATTAAAAGTGAATGTAAATACCATTAAATCAGAGCAAGCTTTATTACTCAGTGCGTTGATGAAAGGGCTATCTAAGTCCGAAGCTGAAGCGATTATTTCAGCGCGGCCAGAAAAGGGCTTTGATTCAGTCGATGAGTTTTACACGGAAGCTGCCAATCAAGGCGCTGCCAAAGACAGTAAATCGGATAAGGTATTTACCGTAGATAGCAATTATTTTAAGTTACGCGCGAAGGCCGAGTTTGATGAACGGCTTTTTACTATGACCTCAATTATACAAATAAACCAAGGTCAGGCGACTATACTAGCGCGCAAATTTGGAGGCGTACAGTGACAGAAAAATTGGTGATCCGAGTCGGACAGTCACACCAAAACTCAGTGCATTGGTTGATCTTTTCAACACATGATGAGCAAATAATCGCCAGTGGTGAACTGGCAAATGGTGCAGAGATAGGTGCACTGACAGAAAAAGCAGTACCACGAGATACCGTGTTGCTATTACCGAGTTCACAGGTGCAGCTCAAGTCAGTGGCATTGCCCACGAAATGGAACCGTAAGCTAGAACAAGCTTTGCAATTTATGCTTGAAGAGCAGCTGGCCTGTGATGTTGATGATGTTTTTATCGCCATTGGTAAGCCCGTCACTGATGGTGATCAACACAGTATTCAAATTGCTTTATGTGATCAAAAGTGGCTACAAGATTGGCTGGAGATATTTGATTCCGCCGAAATTGAGTTACATAGCATTGTGCCTGATGCTCTGTTATTGCCTGAACCGGAAGAAAATGCTTTAGCGATGGTTGAATTGGCAGATCAATGGTTATGTAGATTTGGGCAATGGCAGGTGAGTGCGATTGAAAAGAGCTGGGGTGCAGATTATTTACATGCACTTGCTCCTGCTGAAATAGCGCATTACAGTCCTGCTGATACTTTGCCAGATATTGCCCCCAAGGTAGCCAAAGAAAGCGAATATGATTTACCGTTGGCAATATTTGCTAAGCAATTAAAGCACCAAGGTTTTACATTGAGGCAAGGGATATTTGCTGGTAAGAAAAAACAGCCTCAATGGTGGCGTGATTGGCGTAGTGGGCTTATCGCAGCAAGTATTGCCGTTGTGTCGTTTATTGGGGTGAAAAGTACGCAATTAATTATGTTGCAGTCACAAGCGGATGCATACAAGGCTGAGGCTGTGACGGTATATCAAAAAGCGTTTCCTGGCAAAGTGGTTCGTCCTCACTTATTAAGACAGCAAATAAAAAATGAGTTAGCGGGATTAAGCGGCTCAGAGCAGGGTGGGTTTTTAGAGCTCACAAATCATTTTGTTGCCGTGTATGGTGAGGTTAAAAGCTTTACGCCTGAAACGATACGCTATGATCGTCGTCTTAATGAGTTGAGAGTACGTGCGCAAGCCGGTGGCTTTCAGGTATTTGGCCAAGTAAAAGCGATTTTAGAACAACGAGGCTTAAATGTGCAGCAAGGATCACTTAATAATGATGGCGATGTGGTTATTGGTGAGATCCGCTTGAGAGGTGAATCATGAAGCAACAAGCTATGAAGTATTGGCACTCGCTAAAAGAGCAAGAACAACGCTTGGTGATGGTTGCTGGCGGTATATTTATTATTTTCATTTTAGTGATGGGGATCTTTAGGCCGTTAAACGAGGGCGTTGAAAAAGCAAAAAAAGATAAACTTCGTCAACAAGAGCTCGTTGCTTGGGTAAATGCAAGTGTTGGCACCTTAAAATCGAGCGCTTCAACTAAGAATACGAACCGTGTTAACTTGTCACAATTGGTGAATCGAACTCGTGGGAAATATGGCATTAATATTAGTAAGATGCAGCCAAGTGATGGCTCACTGCGGGTGAATATTGATACGGTTGAATTTAATCAGCTTATTGCATGGATTGATGAGTTAACGAATACGCATGGCTTAACGGTTGAAAATCTTGATATTGCACAAGATGATTTACCCGGATTTGTTCGCGTTAGCAGATTGGTTTTAGAGAAGTGATGATGAAAAATATTATGGGCCTATTGTTGGCGTTTGTACTCGCATTTGTTGTATTTACAATCTATAGCATGCCGGCAGCGATACTTTTACAGTTATTAGAAAAAGAGCTTCCGCCCACGCTAAATATAGGCTCGGTATCGGGGACTGTTTGGCAAGGTAAAGTGAGTGAAATTCGTGTCAATAATATCCAGCTCAATAATGTTCGCTGGGATGTTCAGGCGAGTGCTTTACTTACCGGGAACTTGCAAGGCAAAATTAATTTTGGTAATGCCCGAGACAGGCAGGAGATTTCGGGAAATGGCCAATTCGTTGTGGGGCTCACAAATCAATCTATTGAGCTCAGTGATACCACAGTGAGATTTAGCGTTGAACAAGCAATGTCTCAAGTTACGCTGCCGTTACCTGTACAGGCGAAAGGACGAGTATTACTGGATATTGATACGTTCAATAGTGGTGCACCTTATTGCAATGCGTTAGCTGGCGAGATCCGTAGTCCTGGTATTAGCGTACAAGGACTCAGTGGTTGGTTTGACATTGGAGCTTTAGGCGGGTCTTTGAGTTGTAAATCAGGTAATATTTCGGTTTTGGTTGATCCAGATAATTCACTAGGCTTACAGGCAGATGCGACACTTGCAGAGCATTTTCAGTTCCGTGTAGCAGGAAATATAAAGCCACAGGCCTCTTTACCAAAAGAAGTGCACGATGCGGTAAAGTTTCTTGGTAGACCAGACTCTGATGGCCGTTATCCGGTGAACTTATAATTATGGATGGCATTGATTTTAAATATACTGCACAGCAACAAGCGGTGTTAAATCAGTATTTTTCAACGCGTGATACGGCATTTAATTTAGAACAGGTGGCTGGTTATTTTTTTGCTCAAATTTGCTCACCAGATGCAACGGAAGTTGAGCAATGGATGAAGGTAATAACCGCCGAAGATGATGCGATTTCTGAAGACGTGGTCTTTGCATTAATGGCATTACATCATGACATTAGTGAGCAGGTTTATAGCGATTGCTTTTGTTTAAAGTGGCATGAAGACACTCATTACCTTGATTGTCAGCAATGGAGTCGAGGGTTTTTATTGGGGGTTACCCCTTATTATGAGCGACTCATACATGCCCAAGAAGTCAGTGAAGAGCTGAAACAAGCTTTACAAATGTCTACTGAGCAACTGAGCTTTTTTACCTTAGAAGAGTCGCAAGTCAAAACATATTGTCAGCAAACACATACCGATATGACATTATTTATCCAACAACAAATGCAGCTGGCGGGCGAGTTTGCGGGTGGCTATGCACAGTTAATTGAAGCCACTGCAATAAGTAGTGGTTTATATGACTCTGAGAATGACTTTTAACTAACCTCAGGTTTGGGTAAGGGTTTTGGAATAGAAAATGTTTTGTAAACACACTTACGTACAATCCAATGATGGTATTTCGTTCAATATCAAGGCGCTTTTATGCAGTAATAGCGGGCTATTAGAAATGAAAGCAACGCCGAGAGTGAGAAAAATAGCTTTACTGGGCAAATTCGCTTATCCAGAGCTGAATAACCTCAGGTTTGGATAAGGGTTTTGGAATAGGAAATATTTTGTAAACCAACTTACGTACAATCCAATGATGATATTTTGTTCAATATCAAGGCGCTTTTATGCAGTAATAGCGGGCTATTACAACTGAAAGCAACGCCGAGAGTGAGAAAAATAGCTTTATTGGGCAAATTCGCTTATCCAGAGCTGAGGTTAACTAACCTAACTCTAATTCAATATGTGTGCAGCCTCGAGCGCAGCAAATAATGCCCTGTTGAGTGTTACTTGTCGCCAGATCAAGCGTTAATGGCTGTTGGCACGTTTCACATAAAATAGTTTTACCTTTCCCCAGCTTTTTTAGAATAGTGCGTTGCTTATCGAAAGAGTGTGCGCGCTGCTTATTTAATTGACTAAAGTCCATTATCTGCCTTTTTATTTATTCAATATATCACTAGTAACGTTACATACCTGCATGAGAGTAGGCGCGTATAAGTCAAGGTTGACGTCATTTTCTTCGCAATAACGTAAATGAAATTCACGTAATTTTTCATCGGTGGCCAGTGCTTCATTGATGTAATTTTGTTCTTGAGTGCTTAGAGAGACAGTGCGTGTAACGCTTTCTCTTGCTTGTTGTGCCGCAGGGCTGCGTGTTATTTTACTGGACTCGCTTAATACATCTATCCCTTGATTTAGTAGTGTGTCGCGAGGTCCTTTAATTGACGGGTGATCAATGGTAAATAGCCCTAATATAATGATCACCAGTAGTAAAAATTTCTTCATAACGGTAGTAACCTTGATCTTGATAGCTTAATTGCGGCTATTAGTGTAATAAAATGCTGCTTTTAAAAGCAAGTTTAGTACTCAGAGACTGGATCAAATAATGCCATTTTATTTATTAATTAACCACCAAGCGCATCGTTTTATCGTAAAGTGTTGCTCAGTTTAGAGATTCTTGTGTGATTTTGTATCCATAACTTACTAAGCTTGCTTATAATATCCATATGAATAATAGGGTCACTGTAGCAAGTAACCTGTCGATCGTAGCGGCTTAAGGAGCTTAGATGGACAAGCAAATAAAGATTAAGAATATCCCATCCGAGGTCAAAATACAGAAACCGGATGACCTCCAACCTGATAGATTCAACCCTCGTAATCGTATTTATGTACGTGCGGTGAAAGGGTTACATCAGTTACTACGGCAAAGAATCGGGTTTATTGGCATGCTGGCATTTATGGTGTTACCGTGGATCAGCTTTCATGGACAGCAAGCGGTATTATTTGATTTGTTTGAGCAAAAGTTCAATATTTTTGGTTTAACACTGCTCCCCCAAGATTTAACTATTTTGGCTTTTATTTTAATGATTGCCGCATTTGCTTTGTTTTTGGTCACGACTTTCTATGGTCGCGTATGGTGCGGTTATACATGTCCGCAAACGGTATGGACATTCATTTTTATCTGGTTTGAGGAAAAGTTTGAGGGCAAAGCTAATCAGCGTAAAAAACTCGATCAACGAGAAATGAGCTTTGATAAATTTTGGCGAAAATCCGCTAAGCATATTAGTTGGGTGCTGTTTTCTTTGTATACCGCAATTACCTTTGCAGGCTACTTTACGCCTATTCGTACGTTATTACCTGAGTTATTGGCGCTGACAGCAAGCAGCTATGCCTTTTGGAGTATTGCTGTTTTTACGGTTTGCACTTATGGCAATGCAGGGTGGATGAGAGAAATTATGTGTTTACATATTTGTCCTTATTCACGTTTTCAGTCAGCGATGTTTGATAAAGATACTTTCACGGTAAGTTACGACGAAGCCAGAGGTGAGTCGAGAGGTCCTCGTTCTCGTAAGCAAGATCCAAAGGAGTTAGAACTTGGCGACTGTATTGACTGTAATTTGTGTGTACAAGTTTGTCCAACAGGTATAGACATACGGAACGGGTTGCAATATGAGTGTATCAATTGTGGGGCATGTATAGATGCCTGTGATGGTGTAATGGAAAAAATGAACTACGCTCCGGGTCTTATTTCTTACACAACAGAGCGGAATTTAGAGAGCTCAGCGGAACGCACTAAGCCCATCAGAGGGAAATTGGTTGGGTACTTGCTCATCCTCATCGTTTTATGTGCAGCATTAGTGATGAATATTGCTATGCGCAAACCGATGGAGCTAGATATTATCCGTGATCGAAATCAACTTTATCGGGTTAACTTTGATGGCTTAGTAGAAAATACCTACACACTAAAAGTAATTAATAAAGCACAATCCGCGCAAACATATACTGTCGAGATTAAAGGGCTCAGTCATTACCAAGTAATTGGCAAATTATCACTTCATGTCGAAGCGGGCCGTTCTATGAATTTACCTTTATCAGTGATCATTGATCCGTATGACTTAAACAAGCCAGTAACAGAGTTTACATTCGTTATTGCGCCAATAGATAACCCAGAACAGCAGTTATCACAACAGACTAACTTCTTTAAAGGAAGATAATTCAGTACACTACCTAGTATGAGTTAAAAGCGGGGTTAACCCCGCTTTTTTAATATTTGAGAGTACTATGAGTGAATTTAGCTTTGCCAACTTAACACCAGACTTAATTCTCGATGCGATAGAAAGCATTGGCATTTATCCAGAATCGGGTTTGTTAGCATTGAACAGCTACGAAAATCGAGTCTATCAATTTAAAGCAGATGATAATTGCCGCTATGTTGTTAAGTTCTATCGACCCCAGCGTTGGACTAACGAGCAAATACATGAGGAGCACTCGTTTTCTCTTAATCTACTTGAAGCTGAAGTTCCTGTTGTTGCGCCAATTGTGCGAGATGGCACCAGTTTATTTGAATATCAAGGTTACCGTTTTACGCTGTTTCCAAGTGTGGGGGGGAGACAATTTGAGATGGATAACTTAGATCAGCTTGAGATGCTAGGGCGCTATATTGGTCGTTTACATAGTGTTGCAGGAAATCATGTATTCACTCATAGGCCAACAGTTAACACACAAGATTATTTACATCATGCCCGAGAGGCTATTTTATCTAGCCAGTTGTTGTCAAAATATATGGAAACGCCTTTTTTGACAATATTAGATCAGCTGATAGATAAAACGGAACAAACATATTATAAAACTGACCAAATCCGTTTGCATGGAGACTGTCATGCTGGCAATATCTTGTGGTCAAATGATAAATTGTTACTTGTCGACCTAGATGATTGTCGACAAGGTCCAGCGATTCAAGATCTCTGGATGATGTTAAATGGAGATAGACAAGAAAAAGCGATGCAGTTAGATACACTTCTGTGTGGCTATGAAGAATTTCAAAGTTTTGATCACCGTCAATTAGGTTTGATTGAACCTTTACGAGCGATGCGAATGGTGCATTATATGGGCTGGCTTGCGACTCGATGGCAAGATCCTGCATTTCCACGGAACTTTTCGTGGTTTGCTACAGACAAATACTGGGAGCAGCAGGTCTTAGCGTTAAAAGAACAATATGCGGTATTAAATGAACCCGCTATAAAACTAATTCCATAAATTTGAGAGAGACCGATGTTAAAGAAATTACAATTTGCAGTATTATTATTTTGTTTGCCCTTATTTGTTATGGCAGCCGATTTTACGGATGGTAAACATTACCAAACACTGACTACTGAAAAAAGTGCCTCACCAAAGGTAACAGAATTTTTCTCATTTTATTGTCCTCATTGTTTTCGTTTTGAACCTGTAGCGAAGGCTTTAGCGGATAATTTACCAAAAGGGGCTGTGTTTGAAAAAAGTCATGTAAATTTCCTTGGCGGCTTGTCTGCAGACGTACAAAGTAACTTAAGTTATGCCTACATTGTGGCTAAAAATGCCGGTAAGGGTGATGATATTGCTGCGAAACTGTTCGATAGTATTCATGTGAAAAAAGTGCCATTAGATAACATTACTGATTTAAAGAAGTTATTAGAGGTGAATGGCATTACGGGCGCACAGTTTGACGCCGCATTAGCAACCATGCCAGTGATCAGTGAAGAAAAAGCGATGCAAGATGCACAAGAAAAGTTTTCAAAGGCGGGAGCGCTAACAGGTGTACCTACTTTTATAGTAAATGATAAATATAAAATTAATGTGAGTGAGTTACAAAGCCAAGACGAATTAAATGACTTAGTAAAACACTTATTAAAAAAATAAGGATTGGAGAATTTAATGTTAAAAGTAATTAAAGCGGCAGCGATAGCGATGATGATGCCTATGCTGGCCAATGCGGCTGTATTTGAAGAGGGCGTTCATTATGAAGTGATCTCAGAACGCGGTACTAAAAAACCAGAAGTAACGGAGTACTTTTCGTTCTATTGCCCAGCATGTAATGCATTTGAACCCTTGATTGCTAAAGTTAAGCCGAAACTAAATGAAGGTGTTAAGTTCAAAAAAAGCCATGTTGACTTTGTTGGTACGCGAGATGAAAAATTGCAGAAAATTATGAGCAATGCGTTAGCTACCGCAGAGGTGCTGCCACAAAAAGATAAAATCGTGACTGCTATTTTCACTCATTTACACGGTACGCGCGGTAAAATTAATGAACTTGCTGATATGAAAGATATTTTTGTCGCGCAAGGCGTTGATGGTGAGAAGTTTGATAAACTGTATAAGAGCTTTTCGGTACGTACAAAAGCATCGAAAATGGTCAGAATGCAAAAGCAAATGCAAGATAAGCGTGCTTTGACTGGCGTTCCTACTTTTATTGTTAATGGTAAATA
This sequence comes from Pseudoalteromonas sp. MMG012, assembly GCF_018100875.1. Classification (NCBI taxonomy): domain Bacteria; kingdom Pseudomonadati; phylum Pseudomonadota; class Gammaproteobacteria; order Alteromonadales; family Pseudoalteromonadaceae; genus Pseudoalteromonas; species Pseudoalteromonas sp. MMG012. The sequence continues at coordinate 4,493 of NZ_JAGJEF010000075.1, read as the reverse complement.
TAAGCTGCGTTTACGCGAGTCTAAAACAACCACACCAGAGCAAATTAGTGAACTAATCAATTACCTTGCTGCAAAGTAAATATTTGTTAGACTTAAAAAGCCCCGCATAAGCGGGGTTTTTTGTTTAGGAGAGTCACGATGGAAAAGGTTTTGGTGTCGAGTTGTTTGCTTGGGCAGCCGGTTCGATATGATGGTCAGGCACAGCGGCTGAGCGACCCGTTTATATCTCAGCTGTGTGAGCAACAACGCGTGGTATCATTTTGTCCAGAGGTGGCGGGTGGGTTACCTACTCCTAGAGACGCAGCCGAAATTTTGATGTCACAGATAATTACTGTAACAGGAGTTGACGTGTCAGATGAATTTGTAAGAGGTGCAAAATTGGCTTTAGCACACTGTTTAGCAAGCAATATACGTTTTGCTTTGTTGAAGGAGTCGAGCCCATCATGCGGTAGAAATACGATTTATGATGGGTCGTTTACAGGTAATAAAGTTGCAGGCATGGGTTGGACTGCGAAGCTCTTAGAGCAAAATGGTATTCGTGTTTTTAGTGAGGAGCAGATCCCAGCATTGAGCAAAGCGCTGAGATCACTTTAATGAAAGCGCTTATTTACGTTGTAGAAATACACCTGACTCAACATGATGGGTGTATGGAAACTGATCAAAAATAGCGATACGCGAAACACTATGCGTTTCACAGAGTAACTCTAAATCACGTTCGAGTGTGTCTGGGTTACATGAAATGTATATCACATTGTCGTAATTGGCGACAAGACGGCAGGTTAGTTCGTCCATGCCAGCTCGGGGTGGGTCAACTAGGATTGTTTGACAGTTGTAATCTTTAAGTTCAATGCCATTTAATCGCGAAAAACTACGCTCGCCTTTCATCGCCTGGGTAAATTCTTCACTAGACATTCGTAAGATATCCAAGTTGTTTACCTTATTTGCGGCAATATTAAATTGTGCTGAGTGAACTGACGGTTTAGATATTTCTGTTGCGAGCACTTTATTAAAACTACCAGCCAGAGCAATCGAAAAATTCCCGTTACCACAATATAACTCAAGTAAATCGTTCTCTAATGGTACACAGAGTGACTGTGCCCAGGCGAGCATCTTCTCATTCACAACGGCATTAGGTTGGGTAAAGCTATTCTCAACTTGTTGGTAGGTATAGGTCTGTCCATTGACGTTTAATTGTTCGGTCACATAATCATGTTCGAAGATCACTTTTTGTTTTCTCGCACGCCCAATAAAATCAACTTTATAGGTTTGCTTTAATTCAGTCCGTAGCGTCTCCATTGCTGCTTGCCACTGTTCGTCTAGTGGTTTGTGATAAAGTAAACTAATGAGAATCTCTCCACTTAGCGTAGATAGGTAATCAATCTGAAACAGCTTACGACGCAGTATTTCATTGTGACGTAATTTATCCATCATAACGGACATTAGCTCACTGATAAGGGGGGCAGCTGGATCGAATTGTTCAACGCGTATTTTCTGTTTCGTCGCTTGATCAAACATGATGTGGTATAGATCATCACCTTCATGCCATACTCTAAATTCAGCACGTTGGCGATACTGTGTTTTCGGAGAATCGTATACCTCTAAATCAGGAGCATCAAAACGCGCGAATTGTTGAGAAATGCGCTGCTGCTTTTCTTCAAGTTGCTGGGCATAAGTGGAAGTATCAATTGTTATGATGGCCATGATCAGAATTACCTTACTATATAGAGACGCGCTATTTTAGGCACCGTTAGAGATTTGTCCAGTGTATCGCGAAAAACGCGCTTACTTTCTATACTAAATAACTTAAGCTTTATTTAAACCTGCCGATAATAAAGGCATTGTAGTTGGCTCTTTTAGCCTACTAGTTTCACCGTGTGGAGCCACATCATGAAAATAGGACAACTTAATCAATTGCTTAACCCTGCTAGCTCGTTTAGAGCAGGTAATAGCAAACCATTTATGCCGACCATTCAGAATAATGCAGATAGTTACTCTGGAGATAAAAGTAAATTGGCTGCAAAGTTTTTAGACGACAAGCTTGCTGAAGCTCTTGGTATTGAGAAAAAACCCGAAAAAGAGAAGCCGCTGTTTGACTTTGAGTCGATTGTCAAAAATGTTTTGGATTTTGTGAAAGGCGCAGTTAATAAAGCTAAAGCAGACGGTAAAGACGATGACGAACTACGAAATATGCTAGGGGAGGCGCGCAAAGGTGTGCTGATGGGCATAGACGAAGCAACGGATGAGCTAAAAGAAAGTAGTATTTTTAATGATGAGATTGGCGAAGGTATTGCAAAGTCTAAAGAGGGTATTTTTAATGGCTTAGATGAATTCGAAAAATCATTGTTTGAACCTCAACCAGACAAAATGTCAGTAAGTGCAGCGCAATATGCGAGTTTAGCAAACCAAGCTGATTATACTTTTACCACGGCAGAAGGGGATGAAGTACAAATTACTTTTAGTGACGCTTATTCTCAGAGCCAAGGTGCTAGTTATGCAAAAGAGGGCAACCGAGAAGGCTTTGCGTATGCTGAGCAAAATAGGCAAGAGGTGAGCTTTTCGATCAGTGTGAACGGAGATCTGAACGAAGATGAGCAAAAAGCCATTAATGAGATGATGAAAGATATTCGAGACGTCAGCGACTCTTTCTTCGGCGGCGACTATGATGAAGCATTCGACAAAGCAAAAGAGTTGAATATAGGCAGTGATCAAATAGCTAATTTTACGATGGATTTGAGACAAACTAAAACTACTGCGGCAATTAGCCAATATCAACAAAGTAATCCGCTTAAAGATTTAGAGAAAGCACTACAACCTCTAGATAAACAATTAGAAACGATCAATGAAAGTGCAAAGTCGTTTGGATTAGAGAGCCAACTGCCAGATATTTTGGAATGGATGAATCATGGTCAAGATAGGCTTAATAATTTTTTAGATTATGCTGAGGGTTTTTTTACGCAACTGAATAAGCCCCAAGAGCGTTAGCGATAATTAGGGATTCATTTTCTGCTTTGTGCGTGGCACACTGCGCGTCACTTTATAATGGCGGAGTATAGTTGTGTCACCACATGTATTGGTATTTGATTCGGGGATTGGTGGAACCAGTATTTTACAGCATCTTGAATCTAAGCTCCCACATGCACAATTTAGTTATGTGATGGATAACGCACTATTGCCGTATGGTTTACAATCAGAAACGGTTATTAAATCAAGACTAGCAGCGTTAGTTACACGCATTAAAGAATTGGATCTTCAAGTGGATCTCATTGTTATTGCATGTAATACGGCGTCAACCGCAGCACTAAATGCAACACGTCAGTTAACGAATATTCCCATTGTCGGGGTCGTGCCTGCGATCAAACCCGGTGTATTGCTGAGTAACTCAAAGCATATCGCCTTGTTGGCAACGCCCGCAACATCAAGCAATGCATATACGTACGGACTCATAGAGGAGTTTGCACAGAACTGTAAAGTTGACTCACATCATTCAACCGTTTTAGTGTCGTTAGCCGAAGCTGCTTATTGGCAACAAGAGCTTGACAATAATGTGGTATTTGCTGAACTTCAAACACTCAATATTGATCAGAGTGTAGACGTCATTGTACTTGGTTGTACGCATTTCCCTATTTTAAAAGCTGCTTTGACATCATTTTATGGCAGTAACGTTAAACTTGTGGATTCAGGAGAGGCAATTGCTCGACGTGTGTTGTCTATTTTGGCACATCCAAATAATACAAAAGGGTCTAGCGAAGAGAGAATAAAAAAGCCATTACAATTTTATGCAACGGCTCCTGATAAAATAAGATCTGATGATCGTGTCATCTTGCAGTTAAATCTTAGCTACTAGCCTCTTCTTCTTCCGCATCGTACTGCTTTTGTTTTGCAGCTCTTACTTTAAGCGTTCTTTGTTGGAACTCTTGGTCGTTTAATGCTGAAATAGCTTTGTCAGCATCTCGCTCGGCCATTTCTACAAAGCCAAAACCACGACGTTTACCTGTGTTTTTGTCTTTTAATAGACGAACGCTAAAAACTTGTCCTTGTTCTGAAAATAACTCTCTTACGACGCCTTCATTGGCTTTATAAGGCAAATTGCCCACGTAGAGAGTTTTAGTTTTAACTTCTTGCTTTGCTTCTTGCGGCTCATTAGAAGTAAATATAACAACTAAACCTCCTAGAAGAATACCAGCAGCAAATAAGATAGGTGCGCTTAATGCAATATTAGAAAAAACAAATTGCAACGTAAGAAAACCAAAGACAGCAAGTGCAATGGTGATTATAAAAGGCTTTTGATCCGATGATTTCATAATTGATCTACCAATAAACAGGGGATAAACATTAATTTAACAAAACGAGTGGCTATATTAGCGATATATATAAACTTCGCAATAATAAAACTGCAATTAACGAAGAATACTGCATTAAAAATAAGCGAAAATGGAGAATATTGCGAACTTTGCGCTTTTTTTGTTCGAACAAGTAGAAACTTTAAAAAAAGA
>NZ_JAGJEF010000074.1:0-25426 GCF_018100875.1 Pseudoalteromonas sp. MMG012 | reverse complement strand
GTCATTTGACGCAGCATTCAGACAGACACTAGGTCGCGGAGTTGAAGATGTATGGAATGAATACGTTACATTCATAAATAACGGCGGACAACTAGAGTATTAGTCAGTATAAATAACGGCACAATAAAGCGAGTGTACTACGCTCGCTTTACGCAACGCCCTCACATTCATTGACTGCCGCTCTCATTTGAAATCAATAAAAATCAATCAAGTACAAATACACTCAAAGCCTTAAAGAAAAAACCACATTACCGACACACCTGAAACAGCTGTTGATTAAAGTCTTCCAAAGCAGGTTGTGCAGCGCTAATCACATGTTTCGCATTATTAATCGTGAGTTGTGTGCTCGTTGTATTCACAACCGCTGAAAAAATGGGGAGTGTTCCCCAACGCTCACATAACGCGGGGCTTTTTTTACAACCCTGCACCAGTGCGCGCTCTGCTTTGTTTATATCGTCACTAAGCATAAAATAACTGCCAAGGATCAAATCTGATAATGCAATTTCATCATTAGGCAGTGCCAGCGCCAAAGGTTCATACTTGAGCAAATATTGTATGCGCTCATCTTGGCTATCAAAGGCCAATTGTGATTCAATCACGGCATTAGCTAACTTTATCACTGCATCTTGACTGAAGCTTGATGTCGCCCTAGTCATCAAGGATTGCGCTTGCTCTGCGTGCTGTTTTTGTCCTATTGAAAGTTCAATGACCGCACTTAAAAATAGTGGCTCAAATAAACTATTGTTTCCCAGCACACTAGAAGCATACCCTTGATACCAATTCGAATAAGTCGCTAATGTGTCAGCCGTCGCATAGTTTGCAAATGTCAGCCACGGAATACGCCAATCTCTCGCATTCACTTCATTTAACTGTGTCATCCAGCGCTCACTCCAGCTTACATCCCCTAAGGCGGAGTTCAGCATCGCTGCTGAACCGGTAAGATCATCGTTGCAAGTGAGTTGATCTTGAAAACGAGTGAGTAGTGACATAGCGAGTTCAAATTTGCCATGCATGACATACCAATTGAAAAAGATGTAATCGATATTGTTTGATAAATAACTTTTACTATCTAACCACCCTCTATATTGCCTCATTAGTGTATTTTGTTTGCTATACAATAGTTCTTGAAAATAAAAATAAGCATTATCTTCAAAGCTTTGCTCATGTTTAAAGACTTTTTCAAAATGGTGTAATGCGCGTTCATCTTCCCCTAACTCAAGATGAAGCAGGCCTTGAATATACGTGATAAAATGATCTTGTTCTAACTTTTCAACAAGCTGAAATGCTATATTTATTGCACCTTGCTCAGCCAGGTACAGCGCCGCGGATATGATCGAGTAATTGCTTTGATGATACCGTGCAAGTAGGTAGTTTACCCCGGATAACAGGCGATCATTATCAAAGTGATCTATTTGATAAAATGCCAGCAAAGTATCGATAAACGCAAGTTTTGCTCTTTTTTGTTGCTCGTTTAAGCTATTCACTTCAATGTCATCAAACAGTTTTTGTTTCGCCATTTCTAGCTGCTCACTGTAAGACAAAGATGCCAATGCTTTTAACTGTGTATTAGCCCTAACAAGTTCTGCAATGCCTGAATTACCCTGCTTCAACATCGGTGTCGTAATACGGCTTACTAAATTTGAAACAACTGCCTGATCAAGCTTCTCTAATGGTTGCATTTCAACATGAACTAAACGAGATGGTAACCCCATAAAAACCAGCCCCAACATCGCGTTTTTGTCGGATATATACTCCAACACAATTTTTGTATCGCTACCGAGGCCGTTGATAGTCTCGAGCATATTACTATGTTCAGCGCGCTGAACTTGTGTGATGTGCAACGTTTTAGATAGATTGTCTACAAACTGACTAAACACCTCATTATTTTGTCCAGAAAATGGGTTAATAACCACTAAGTGTGTCGGTGTGTTCACCTTGAGTGCAATATGGCTTTGGGTCTGATTAAAGTATAACCATGTATAACGTGTCAGCACCATCACCGCCAAAAGCGCTACTAAAATCCCACCTATCAACACAAATCGATTTTTTTCTCGCTCAGTTCTCGGCGCGACCGAGCGTGATACTTGTTTGCTGTCATGTTGGGTTACCGGTGCGATAAGTTGATAGCCAAATCGAGGAACTGTCTTAATGTAGTCTTGTTCGTTTCCATCTTCGAGTGCCAGCCGAAGGTTGCGAATGGTTTGATAAACCAAGTTATCAGTGGTAAATTCCGTTTGCCAAACCTGTTCCTTAATAGTCGCAATAGAGACTACTTTATCTTCATGTGAAATAAATAACTGTAAAAGCTTAAATGCCGTTGGACTTAACTCAACGTGTTTATCATTATTTCGAATACAGAATGTCCGTTCGTCTAATACCCACTGTCCAACCTTAAATTGCAAACTTTGCATCCTCTATTCCATTTTCTATATTTTTGCCACTAAAGCCTGTAACCAATTATAGCTGTGTCTTCTGGCCTGCAACATAAACCTTTTAAATTCGAGCTAAGATTTATAACACAACTTTTTTTGACTATACACCTCTGCACGACAGTCTGAGTACTACTCAGACCAGCATATAAAATAGCGAGCTAAAAGAAACCGTAAATGCCGTAGTGAAGGTTACAAAAACCTCTCTGATTTCTCGTAAAAAAACCAGCTTAAAAAATCAGCCCCTTTATTTACACAACCGTAAGAATCTCGTTCAGAAAAATTATAAGTATATACGTCAATAAATTAAAAAACGTAAACCAATATTAAAAGGCGTAAGAATAACTACTAAGAACTATTCAGAGTAAACAAAGCCAATACAATGATAGTGTGCCCTCTTCTCAATAGCGGATTGCTTACAGTCAGGTGTTTAATATCAGGTAATACCATCAAGCAACGCCACATGTTAGGAGTTTATACGAAATGATCAGTTCTCGCGTTTTATCTATTGCTTTACTCAGTTTAATTAATATAGGCTGCTCTAGTGATAATGACACAACGCCAACCCAAGACAGTGGTTCAATCGCCGCGCTCGTGCAAAATAGTGAAAATACACAAACCACTAAATTCAACATTAATATTGAATTCGACAATGACGCTATATCCGCTGCCCCAAAATTACTCAGCTTGAGTATAGGAGAGGTAGGTGACTTTACACTGAATGCGCAATCTGGATATCGAGTCACCGATATCAAGGGCTGTGATGCCTCGTTTGACAAAAATACACAAAAAATCCAAGTGGTTGGCGGCAGTAAAGTTTGTACAATTTACGTCACGAGCAAAACAAATAGCACCTTGCTACCGATCACAAGCTCAGTCGAAGGATATGGAAGGTTTATATCATTACCAAAGAGAGTCGAGCAAGGTAGCGACTTTAACATTGTAACCAAACCCCATACTGACCAAATCCTCGACAGTATTCAAGGGTGCGGTGTCAAAAAAACATCTGGTGTATGGTCTGTAAAAAATGCCCAATCGCCCTGTCATATTACAGCTAAATTTAAATCTCAGTTCGACACCCCCAAAGCATTTTCCCACACCATTAGATTACCTATCGTGGTTCATGTCCTAGAAAATGAGAATTTCACTATCGATGATATTCAAATTGAAACCCAAATTGAATTGCTTAACTTACATTTCAGATCATCAGATTTGCTCGAAACTTTAAATATGTTAAGTGGTACAGCAAGGGTCGCTGTTGAGCATATCCCTTATATTGCAGATGTGGGCATTCAGTTTTACTTAGCGACACAGCAACCCAGTGGCGAAACATTTACGGGAATAAATCGTATAGCCGATCAGGGACATATAAGCACCGCAAGCATGCTAGGCTCACTGTACGATTCACATAAATACATCAATATTTGGGTTGGAGAAAAACCGCCTGAGCAGTCTCAGTACAGTATCACGTATCCCGCTGGAACATCAGTCGCCCCTGGGATCAGTCTTGATTATCGTGCTGTTGCAGACTATTCAAGTCGTACTTATGATCCTAAGCTAAATAAAACACTGACCCATCAACTTGGACATTTTCTAGGCTTAGTTGGCCACATAGCCGATGGCCCCAAAGGGAGTCACCATACACTACCGTGCGACGGCGTGATAAAACAAAGTCCAAGCTGCATTAACCAAGACCTACTCTTCAACTATATGCGTCACAACAATATAGCTGATGAGGACAAAAGGATGTTTTCATTGAGCCAAGCGCAAGTAATGCGCAACTGGGTAACATCAGGCCCACTAAAACCACTCTATGATAATAATATTGACCAACAGTGATCCCATTTAGCCCTTGTTTTGCAAGGGCTGTCTAATTTTGTGAAAACCTATTTGTTAGGTCAACTCAATTAACATCACCTAAGCACCGGTGGCTTTGTTCAGCGATAAAACCATCCGTTACTTTTGACACCAATCGCATTCAGTTAGAATGATTAATCTGTTTGGCCACTCTCTAGCTCTCTCACATATGCACCAAAAACATCACGACTCATCAATTATAAGTAACTGAGGAAAGGCATGAAATATCTGACTGACATTAACGGCACTATGTGCTCTGTGTCAGCACTAAGTACATGCACAATTTGCTTCCTCGAAACAATCGTAACCATGTTAGATACTAGTGTGGGTTGTTTGACATACTAAAAGTAGGATATGTGAAATTTTCGCTATTACACAAATAAATATGATGAGTACACAAGCATATAACTTCAGAGTATATGTGAGAGACAAAATACACTTGTCTCCCACATACGTTTTATAAGTTAATGAACTGTATACTCTGGCCTATAAAATAAGTAGCCTTCTAAATTACCCTGAACCCCATTGACTGGGATAGTGTGAAGCTCAATTTGCATCGTCACTGCACCATCAGGGATGTCGATTGCACTCTCTAATAGCTCCCAATTATCAACTGTTGTCCAAAGAGACGTCGTAATTGCTTCTGCACCCCCAATAATTACTTTCTGCTCACTTTTCCCACCATCTAAATATGCTCTGCGCCTTTCGTGGGTCATACACGCGTACTTCAATTGTGCTGGGCTTAACTGAATTTCGCGTTCAGCTAACGCCGAAGATTGTGCCGAATAAAACGTGACTTTAATAGATGGTTGTTCAGAACATGTTAGAGCCTCAACGCTATCTTTAAAAGCCTCAGTCTCTAATAATCTAGCTCTGACCAGAGCTTTGACAGATACCTGATTTTTTCCAGTACCGGCGATATTTATACGTGATGACTCTTTAGTTACACCTCTCGTTAGCTTCAACAACGGGCTATCAGGAAATAAATTGTTATCTCCTTTATAATTCGCCCCACCATTTCGAGTTGCAGATACAAATGAGTACAAAGAAGCAATATCACTTACCGATTCAATCAAATTGTAACGAACGACCTTAGCGTTAAGTAAAGCGGCATAATCACATTGTTTGTTATCTGGTTTTTTAGCTAAATATGTTGCATAACAATAAACTAATCCACCGTTATCGTCATACGCATATGTTTTATTCCCGTTTCTAAACGATGCAGGAAACTCTGACATAATGTAATCAAAGTAATAGCTCATATCACCGTAATACCCTTTGCTTTCGTCAAGGCGACCATTAAATGACTCGTAAATATAGTTATTATGCGTTGGGTCAACATTATTTGGGTTAATTAGTGATAACCCATACTCCATCGCTTGATCATTTACTTTGCTTTCCCCACCGTGACGAGTGTACTCAATAAGCATTGAATATTTATCGAGCGAATCATCATGCTCTAGCTTTTGAAATATACCTTTGTTGTACCAATCTAATATTTCACGATCTACACCTTGGTAGTCTATATCCTGGCCAACTAAGGTTTCGACCTTGCGCTTTTGTGAATGAAAACGCTGTATTGCCGCATTTGGTTGTAACCAAATTTTATCAAAATGTTCTTCAAATCCTGAGGCTTTAATAGTCGTCAACTTATTTATGCATTCCCTTTGGTTATTATTTAATTGACAAGACATACTCGAGAACGTTTTCTCACTTGCATATGCATAATCGTGTATTCTCGAATACGCAGACATAACCAGTTCTAGGTGCTCACTTCTATGTTTTATATGCGCCTTCACTGCGGCTAATACTTCATTCAACTCATTACCACAATACGCTATGTCTATTCTACATTTATCGGGATCTATTACTGCAGCTGACTCAGCACTCCACTTAAATCCAGCAAATCTCACATGTGTATTCGGGTTATATAAGTTAAATAAGGCAAATTGTTCTAGTGCTTCATCAATGTATATTTTTAATTCACGTATACGCGCATTCTGCTCGTTATTACATGATGTCTGACTATCACAAGATAATTTAGGCGCTTGTAAAGTCAGATAAAACCCTCTTCGTGGTGCGCTCCCTGTGTATTGACTAGCTGACTCATGTAAACCATCAAGTAGCGCACTACGTTCATTCCCTACCGGTTTAAATAAATGCCAAGTTTTAAAATCTTTTAAAGCATGGTTACTTTCACTTATTTTCAGCATTAAATGATCTTTTACACCAAGTACATTATCAAAAAACTCTCTTGTACGATGGCGTTCACTGACAATCTTGAAACTATTATGCGGTTCAGGTAATACAGTATCATTCAGTGTACCATTACCTTTCACCCTAACAGCCATATCCCAAAGAGACACAGCATCAAACAACTTATGCTGATAATCTAATACATATACATCATTTTCTTTTTTGTAAGGATACATATATGCATCCATCAGTTCTGTTGCTGATAACTCATAAAAGTGAAAAGTTTCAGTATTTTGATCTGGTCTCGATTGAACTCTGTTCCTAGGCCACAGTTTATTAAAAATAAAATTCTGTGTTCCATCCACTTCGCCAGCGATAGATGCAATATGCATTGGGCTGCCTTCATAATAAGCACTTTGCTCAGGCCATGCCACATACACCAGTTTGTAAGCTCGTTGCTCTGAGATACTGCAACCATGCTCGTTACAAGGAGTCAGTTTAATACTGACACTTTGACCTGATGTTAAACTTTGATTCAAAGATGATAATTGTCCAAAATTGAACCAAACATTATTGCCATCTGAATTGCCGGCTAAATCCACTCGATGTTTTATAACACTGAGATTAGAGTGACTGCTAAGACCTGCATTTACATTCTCTGCCAACGGCTTAATTTGAACATCATAATATGAAGCACTTGCAACCGCTGAAATATTCCATATCAACTTTTCACTTGGGTTATAGTAGTTATCAACCAGTGTCGACGTATTCCTTTCCATTACTAGGCTAGCAGTGCCTGTTGGTGCATTAGGCGGTGTTACCGGATCCGTCACCTCTACAGAGAAAGTGCTGTCTATACATGCTAACTCAGGATTACAAGCAGATATAACATATTGATATACTCCGGCTACACTAAACCCGAGCGCTTGCGTATAACTTTGCTTTGTGTCTTTTTGTAAAAGTTCACTATTGCGTTTCACTTCATACCAAGCACCTGCAATCAATCCTCCAGCTCGTTCCCAATTGATTGTGAAACCTTCATTTGTGCCCAGCTGTAAATGATTGCCCTGTAATTTTGGCGCCCCAGGAGAGGTATAAACGTAAACAGATGCTTCAGCACTCACCGATCCTTTTGAGTTTGAGGCTGCGACCGTATATTGGTATTTCCCATGGCGCGCTTTTTCAATATTGGTGAGTGGTGCATTACCTACGATTTGACTTTGTACACCATATGTTTCTGTCAGCTGATATATCGCTCCGTCCACTTGCGGCCAAAGTACACTAAATTTTTTATTCACCGGAATATAATAAGCCGCTTTCCCTTCATATTGAACTTCGATATTAGGCGGGGTTAATGGTTGCTCTTTTTTCGAAACTATTACAGTCCTATTAACACTTCCTCCGTACAAACCGTTTGGATTAACTGCCTGAATAGAATAACTATATGTACCGGCTATGTGCAAGACATCAGAAAACGCCTTATCACTTGAAAAGGAAATAGTCTCACCGTTTTTAGTAACTTTATAACGAATACCTGGCACGCTTCCGCCTGGCGTTCCCCATGAAAAAGAAACACTACTCCCTTCTTCAATATTCGTCACCAAACTTGCCGGATTTACAATATTTGGTGTACCCGGCCCAGTGTAAATATAAAAGTCCTTTTGACTTCCGCTGCTACATTGATTAAGCATGTTACAAGCTTGAACAACAAGTGATTTATTACCATATGAAGTATACGATTGTGAATAACTATTAGCGCGTACTACTGTTCCATTCACTAGGTAATGAGCCGCATAAGGGACACTATTCCACGATATAGAGTATGATTGATTTATCGGTGAATAGTATAAACCAGAGGGAGTATTTGGGTTATTAGGCTCCGGCGGGTTATTTACGGTTGTACATTGTTCAGCACCAAATAAACCAAACTGGTTTGCAGTGCTATCCCAACCACGAACAATAAAGCACCATGTGCCAGTTTGAGAAGGTGAAATAGTTGTGCCTGAACCTCGATAATCCGTAAAACTCCAACTGCCACCATTATGGCGTACTCCTAGCTTTGCAAACGAGAAATTTACACTAGAATACGTTGAAAGTGGTGACCAATTAACGTGTATTGATTCACCAAGATAAATATTAGAAGATACACTTAAAGAATGTGTCACTTTTCCATAGACACTCACAGCTGATGCAAAATTGGACATACACAACATCAACACATATAGGGGCATCAATACTTTGTATTTTTTAAAAAACAAAGATTGGTTTCTGCCTTATTCATTACTCTTTCCTTACTATTATTACCAATAACAAACATATTTTTACATCAATGTAAAAAATAAAGAATTATAATACGTGAAAAACAATAAAGTTTCATCAAACCTTTTATTTAAAAAAAGTTTGTTATCAAAAAACCACAAAGTAACCAGTAGTAAAATTCGAATATGAATATATTAATAAAGAAACAACATATAAAATTATAAAGAACAATAAATAGACAATGCGTTATATAAATATATAAGAGGTAGGCTCATGTCCTGTAACTAAAAATGACAAAAATTAACTATAAACAACCTCTTTTTATGAAAAATTAAATATTTCTTAAAACGACACCTAGATCGAGTGTATTAATAATAATCAATTAAGTGTGACAAGTAATAACTAAGATCATAAAACCACTGCTGAGACACCTAAAGGGAGCTAACGCTCCCTTGCAACCTTATACAACTGATAATTCTACAACAATATTACCACGTGTTGCGTTTGAATAAGGGCACACTTGGTGGGCTTGCTCTACCAAAGCCTCAGCATTACTTTTATCCATATTCGGAATAGATACTGCAAGCTTAGCTGCGATACCAAAGCCACCTTCAATAGGGCCAATACTAACTTGTGCGTCAATACTCGTGTCAGCGGGTAAACTTACTTTACTTTGCCCAGCCACAAACTTAAGGGCACCAATAAAACAGGCTGCATAGCCTGCTGCAAATAACTGCTCAGGGTTTGTGCCTGCGCCATCATCACCACCTAACCCTTTTGGAGTAGACAGTTTTACCTCTAAACGACCATCATCAGAGCGCGCACTTCCTTCACGTCCACCCGTAGCAGTAGCATTTGCTGTATAAGCAACAGTTTGTAATGTATTCATATTCATTCTCCGGTTATTAAACTATGTTTTTTACGTAGCAATTTAGTTTGCATGCAAACTAATATACCAATAAATTTCCTGATTGCAAATACTTTGTGTGCAAAGTAAAATAATAACCAAGGAGAGTACTATGAGCTACGAGCAATTAAAGTTAAAAAATCAGTTATGCCATCGTTTGTATATGGCATCGAACAGCATCACAAGGCGCTACCGTCCTCATTTAGAAGCGTTAGATCTAACCTACCCGCAGTATGTGGTTATGATGGCATTATGGGAACAAGACAATATAACCATTGCACAATTAAGAGAATTAACCGCCATTGATGGTGGCGCTTTAACGCTGATTTTAAAAAAGATGACGACTAAGTCTCTCATTCGCATTGTGTCAAATGAAAATGATAAACGAAAAAAGCATGTAAAGCTGCTTGCCGGTGGTCTTGACCTTAAAGTGCAAGCTCAACATATTCCAGAGCAAATAAAGTGTAATTTTTCAAATGTAAACGAAGAAGAAGTCAATGATCTTATTGCACTATTAGATAAAGTGCTTGTAAATTTAGACTAACAGGGCACTGTTTAACTGCATTCGAGAGAAGTAAATTTTCATACAAAATGCATTTGGTAGTGCGCTACTATTAGCTAAGCCACTACCAAAATATTATTTATAAAAACTGCGCTGAATAGGCAAGTAATAAGCGTTCAATTCACGCGATAACTTGCTCTGTCGTGAACGTCGCCAATAAAAAAGCAACCTTTTTAATACTTTTTAGGTTTATTTTTTAGCCACGCAACAGCCGTCATTCCCGTTAGTATTACGCTAAGCACGTTAATCCCCACACTCACTTCATCTACATTGAATGCAACAGATATCATCACGCCAAAGCTCAAACCTAGGCTCAAATCACCATAGTTGATGTTAACCAACTGCACAGCAAAATAAAGTATCGCTAATGCGAGCATCTTCTGATCGCCCTCTCGGATATGCTTTACTAGAAAAAAGCCAATCCCACCCCCAATCAAATTCTCAATGAACTCCCCTACGTTCATTTCCAGTAATATTGGCATTAATATCGCTAAGCCCACAACGAGCAAGGCATAGGCAAACACGCATTGGGAAACAAGAATATTAAAACGGGTTTGTTGCGGAATTTCCATACTGAAAACGCTGTATTACATTAATTTGCTTAGCATTATCTACTATTTTATAAGTAACTATCAATTGTACTAAAGGAGGGTTTATCTCAATCAAAAAACTAAAAAAGGATACTATCGCACTCGAATGCATAGGGCTACTAACTAAGTGCTATTAATAGCCCTGTAATTTACAAAACCTAAGGCAACATAGGTAACGCAAACATCATATAACTGGTGTTTGAATCCTTCACTTTCAAATACCCGCGTTTAAACTCCATTTCTAGGCGAATGCTATCTCCTGTGCGACGATTATCCAATTCACGTATTGGTACAATACTTTGAGAGATAAATTTAACATTGTGCTTTATAACTTCTTTTACTTCTATGCTCATATCAACCCCAACAAATTCGAATACATCAATGACCATACGACTAAACTCAGTGTATAGCTGGTTGAAAATTTCAGGCGTTAGGTCATTGATCAAATCAATGATCCAAGGTAAATCTACCTCTGTTTTCACATCTGGTCTGAAATTAGATAACTGCGGGTTTAGTACCATTTGTTGAGTATGAACATTATACTTACCGGTAATTTTCACATCTGCATACTTTATCTCTACATGAAGATATATACGTAGTCCCAATTGCGTTTTTCGCAGTTTACTTTTTGCAATAACATCAAAGCCTTCTATCGATACAGGGACATTTCCTTGGGCATCAACTTGACCATTAATTTTCAATGTCATCGAATCTTCAATATACGCACTATGACTTCGAATACTCATGTCAGATTGCGCTGCAATATTGTTTACAATATCGGTGGAGACTTCTTTAAAATTATGTTCAACCGTTGCCAATTGCCTGCGGATAATGTCGCTCACTTCGTCATACATCACTTTAGGCGCATCGGTTGAGGTTGTGCGACCGGCAGCCCAACAATTTCCTCCTGTGTAAATGACCGGTACTGCAACGGGGGTTAAATGTTCGGTGCCCGGATGTCTGTGAAATATCATCGACCGAATTGTTCGACAAGAAGCTGAATTGGCGCGATACCAATCAAAATCTCCAGTGATCGCTTGAGGTGAGTTGTTTATTGCTAAATCATTGTTTTTATATTCACTTGGTTCTAACGCAAACACGTTAATGCTCAATGCGAGTAGCCATACAGCGGTAAATTTCATACTAAATCCTTTCATTTATGTGAGCGGCTAATATAGTAAAAATGACCGTTTTTTGAAGTTACATTTGTCATAAGTTCACTATTTGTACAGTCACAACATACTGCGTATAGACATCCAAGCTAAATAAATTCACCCCTATTCACTATAATTACGCCTCAATTGATCACAAAATGTGGTTATTTACAGTTTAAGTAAAGCTTTACTCGACAGCCTATCTCTCATATCTGTATAATTCGCGACCTTGTTTAGATAGACCAACCCTGACGCTTATTGCAAACGACACAACAGTTCGTTTGACTGTGGGCTCACCTTGCTTAGGAATTCATCTTGATCTCAACCGCGAATATCACCATGCAGTTTGGTGCAGAACCTTTGTTCGAAAATATTTCTGCTAAATTTGGTAACGGAAATCGTTATGGCCTAATTGGCGCTAACGGCTGCGGAAAATCAACATTCATGAAAATTTTAAGTGGTGCGCTCACTCCTACTTCTGGCAATGTGTCTATCACACCGGGCCTTAAAGTTGGTAACTTAAGTCAAGACCAGTTTGCTTTCGAAGCATACTCGGTTGTTGATGCTGTCATTATGGGTGACACAGAACTGTGGAAAATAAAACAAGAGCGTGATCGCATATACTCATTACCAGAAATGAGTGAAGAAGATGGAATGAAAGTTGCTGAACTTGAAAGCTTATTTGCCGAAATGGATGGTTATAGCGCAGAAAGCCGTGCAGGTGATATTTTGCTTAAAGCGGGTATTGAAGAAGAGTTCCATTTTGGTTTGATGTCTCAAGTTGCGCCAGGCTGGAAACTGCGCGTGTTATTGGCACAAGCATTATTTGCCAATCCAGATATATTGTTACTGGATGAACCAACTAACAACCTTGATATTCATACTATTGGTTGGTTAGAAAACGAATTAAATCAGCGTAAGTGCACCATGATCATTATCTCGCACGATAGGCACTTTTTAAATGCCGTCTGTACGCATATGGCCGACATAGACTACGGTGAGCTACGTATCTATCCTGGTAACTATGAAAAGTTTGTTGAAGCATCTTCACTTATCAGGGAGCAGCTTTTAGCTGGCAATGCCAAAAAACAATCAGAAATTGATGAGTTACAAGACTTTGTCAACCGTTTTGGTGCAAACGCCTCCAAAGCTAAGCAAGCAAGCTCTCGCGCGAAGCGAATGGACAAAATTAGCTTAGACGAAGTAAAAAGTTCAAGCCGTATTGCACCGAGCTTACGCTTCGATGAAGGTAAAAAAATGCATCGCCAAGCGCTTATTCTAGAAGACTTTGGCCATGGGTTTGAAGACGAAGTGCTGTTTGAGAAAGGAGAGCTCATTTTAGAGTCAAACGCAAAGCTTGCCATTATCGGTGAAAACGGAGTAGGTAAAACCACCTTCATACGTTGCTTAGTGAACGAGCTTCAAGCCAATGAAGGTGTCGTGAAGTGGTCTGAAAACGCATCAATTGGTTACTGCCCACAAGATAGCTCTAAAGACTTTGATAATGATTTATCACTTTTTGATTGGATGTCGCAATGGCGTACAGCCAAGCATAACGATTTAATGGTACGCGGCATGTTAGGTCGGTTGCTCTTTACCGCTGATGACTCTAACAAAAAAGCCAAAAACTGCTCTGGTGGCGAGAAGAACCGATTGTTGTTTGGTAAACTCATGATGCAAGACGTGAACGTTTTAATTATGGATGAGCCCACCAACCACATGGATATGGAAGCCATTGAAGCGTTAAATAACGCCTTAAAAGAATACCAAGGTACATTGATTTTTGTTAGTCATGACCGTCAATTCGTATCGTCATTGGCAACTCGAATTATCGATATAAAAGATAAGAAAGTTGAAAACTTCCACGGTACGTTCGACGAATACCTTGCCAGCCAAGCCGAGCAAGAAGCGTTGTTAGGCGTAAGATAATACCGTGACACACGCAAAGGTTGATACAAATAAGTTATCAACCTTTGCTATACACTCTTTACAGCATCATAGTTCGAACTATTAAACCTCCCGTTTTCAAGCAATATTAAAACACCTTCGAAAAATAAACTAATCCGTTATATCTTTTATATGCACTATGTCTGTTGAGTTAATTCTATTTGTAATTTCTGTCAACCTCGACCAGCTTTGCAGCGTCATTGGCAAAACAATTGCGGCTTCAACAAACTCAAACGAATAACTCACAATAGAAAATATGACACCTGCACTCATCGCACCATGCAATGTTGCGTACCATAAGTTAAACACAACCATACTTAACAAGACCAAAAACACACTGCCATACAGTATCGCTTCTCGGTCTGAAAGCTTAATTTCTAGTTCTTTTAAATAATTGAAATGACGAACAAGTTTATACACCGAGCCAGTATTTAAAATAGTAACTTGCCGCTCTGATTGCTTATTATACGCACCATTAAGTATATAGAAATTGCCATGAAACAAAGTATAAATAAGCAACATCATAACGCCACTACACAAAGCAGCTATGGCCAACATAGGATTAAGAAAATACAACACAACCAGAGAAACGATAAATTGAATCACCGCATTTAATATCTCTGGTACGCTTTCCTCTAAGAAGTCAACGAACTCACGTACCATGTCTAATCGCGCATTCAGCACTGAGGTACTGAGTGAGGCGTTATTTTTAACAAACTCTGCTTGTACTTTGACTCTTATTTCCCCATACGCGCGAGTATCATAAAACCGTCTAATAACACTCATCACGATTAAACTAATCAAAATTGCTACTAAAACAAACATCTCTGTTGTCTCTTTTGCCAATAAGCCGTCAATCGCAAACCCTATAAACATGGGCACCAAAGCAGTCAACGTAATCTCTACAATGGTCAAAATAGCATTGATAGTCACCTTGGTTTTGTTTGCTGTAATGATCCGATATAAAGAGATTGGGGCTACGGATGTCATAACATTAACCCCTTACCTTAGCATAAAGTAGATACATCATATGCCGGCCATCATCGTGTGTTTTCAAGGCGCTTTTACAATTATGCCGATGCATCATTCACTCTAACTGGTTTTTTAATTACAGCCTTTGCGTCTTCGGCAATTGCAATGAGCACAGGAATTAAGATCAAAGTGATCGCGGTGCCAAATATTTCACCATAGGCTAATGATATAGCAGCAGGTATCAAGTATTGTGCTTGCTCTGACGTTTCCGACATCAGTGGTATCAACCCAGCAACCGTGGTCACTGTGGTCAAAAAGATCGCTTGGAAACGGCCGACACCTGAACAGATAAGCGCTGCTGATATGCCTAAGCCATTGGCGCGTTCTTGATTAAAACGCGTCATCATGACCAAAGAGTCATTCACGATAATGCCAATGAGTGCCAACATGCCAAAAAATGACAATAAGCTAAGCGGCACATCCATAATAAGATGGCCCGCTGCGGCACCAATAAAACCAAACGGCACAACGGCCATAATAATAAAAGGCTGAAAGTAAGATTTTAAAGGGATCGCGAGCAACACGTATATCAGTACAGAAATGACAATTAATGCGCGACTCAAGCTGCCACTCAGTGCCTGTGCTTCTTGTAACTCACCGCCAACAACCACATTAATTGTTGGAAACATACCTTTGAGCTTTGGCACGATCACCTCTGTGATTTGCTGACCAACTTCCGTATTAGAAACAATTACCTCATCGACTTGAGCTTGCACATTATTAACACGCTTACCATTTCGTCTTTCAATGTAGTCGCTGGCATAGCTCGAAGATATTTCAGCTATAGAGAGCAATGAATACCACTCCCCATTTTGACTCCTTACTCTGGTCTGCATCAAATCTTCTAATGTGCGACTGCTTTCTTTATTGTTACTGACATAAACCTTAACTTCTTCGCCACTTCGTTGCATTCTCTGGGCTTCAACCCCCGTAAATCGCCCGCCAATTTCAAAAGCCAAATCTTGTGCAGAAAAACCCAAATGCTTCGCTTCTGGCTTAAGAAGCAAACGTACTTCAGGCTGACCTCCTTTAATGCTATCTCTTAGATTGTAAACCCCTTGAATTGCGTTAAGCTCCTGCATTAATTCATTACTAGCCTCTTTGAGAATGGCTTCATTTTTACCAAATAAGTACAATTCCAAACCACCGCTTGTCCCTTCGTCTGACGCTGAGAATTTCAAGTTAATTGTTCCTTCTAACTCCCCAACCCGTTCACGCCATAGGTTAACTATGTCAGAAGTATTGAGGGTTTTACGAGACTCTGAAGGCAACAACTCAGCATATATTTCCCCTTGAAATGCACCCGCAACTACTTTAAGCATATGGTTAATTGGTGCAGCTTCTGTTACCCCTTTTTGAATATAAAAGTCATTGATCTCATTTCCTATTTTCTCAATTTTTTCCATGTTCCCTATGGTCATTGAATAAGGTGCCCTTGGGTCCATCTCCATAGTAACTCGAATAATTTGCCCAGGTACATCAGGGAAAAAAATCGATTTTATTTTACCATTTTCAATGAGCCCCATACCGAGAAGCGCAACAGAGACGAATGTAATTAACACCGCATAACGTTGACGAATTGCCCAATTAAGCGCTGGTGCATAAATGCTGTCCCTAAATCGAGATAAGGTCGTTTGCGCAAAATGCTGACACTGACTCCATAAGCGAGCCACCACAAAAGTAGACGGTTTCTTATCAATATCGACATAAGCTAGATGCGCTGGCAGGATAAATTTACTCTCAAAAAGTGAAAATAACAGCGCTAAAATCACCACACCAGAAAATGCAGAGAGTACTTTGCCAAACCCCTCTTGAATTAACATCATAGGTAAAAAAGCAGCGATTGTTGTTAATACACCAAAAACGGTTGCTGTAGCGACTTTCTTAACACCTTGTTCAGTACCTACAATGGGGTTTTTGTGCCGCCTTCTTTCAGTGAACACACTTTCCCCTACTACAACAGCATCATCGACAAGAATACCCAGCGCGATAATTAGTCCAAATGTTGTGATGTCATTCAGCGAATAATCAATCCAACTCGTCCCCATTACGGCAAGTGCCCCTGCAATACAAATAGGAATCCCCATACCTACCCACAAGGCTAACTTAGTGTGTAAAAAGAGCGCTAATAAAAATACAACCAACAGCAAACCTTGAATAGCACTGGTTCTTAATAAACTTAATCTGTCAGAAATATAGCTGCTAGAATCACCAAATATTGAAACACTCATTTCAGGAGGAAGCTGAGACTCAAAATCTGCAATAACACGTTTTGCCACATCAGCAATGTGTAATACATTTTCCTTGCGACCAATTAAGACCTCCATACCAATTGCCGGTTTACCGTCAAAGCGGACAATAACATCATCATCTTGATACTGATCTTCGACCATCGCAATGTCTCGTAAAAGTATCCGCGTACCGTCTCCATTCTCTATCACTGGGATGTTTTCAAAATCCGCTTTGTAATAGGCTTGATTGTCAGCGCGAAGTGAAATATTTGCGCCCTTGGTTTTTAACATACCCGCGGTGGAAAGAAGTGATGATTTCTTAATGGCTGCTGCCACATCACTAATCGTTAACCCATACCTTTCTAACTCATCTGGGTTAGTACCAATGCGCATTTCTGGCTTTTTTTCCCCTAACAGTCTGAGTTTAGAAATTTCGGGTTGTTCAAGTAAATTTTCTTTTAGTGTCTTGGCTAATTGTTGCAATGTTTTTTGATCTATTTCCCCATCCAACATCACATACAGCGCTGGGAAATCAAAATCATTACGGGAGATCTTTGGCCGCTCAGCATCACTTGGTAACGTCGCCACGCCGTCAATGCGCAACCTAATATCATCAAGCAACCTTTGTAAGTCATGACCTGCATTTTTTTCGACTCTCACTTGTGAGCCGTTATTGTAAGAAAAAGACTTAATCGTTTTTATTCCATTGAGGCCTTCAAATGCATCTTCAACCTTTTGCGTTATTTGTTCATCAACCTGCTCGGTGTACGCACCGTAATAAGTTGTGTCAATAATAATGGTATCGGCTGGAAGTTTAGGGAAGCCTTCTATGCGCATGCCATTGACTGTCATATAACCCATGACAAGAATAAGTAGCATAATCAAATTTGCTGCGACAGGGTTTCGAATGAACCAACTTGTTAGCATACTCATCTTAATGTAGCTCCTTCAAACGAAGGATTCACTTTTTTACCTGCGATAAATGACGCGAGAGGGTTTATTACAATATTAAAATCGCCAGCGACGCGACTAATTGGCGCTGTAATAATTAAATTATCTCCCTGATAGAAGAGTATATTACTTGGGAAGTAGCGTAACCGGTTATCTTCATCTATGTACCAAACTGTACTTTCACGCGTGTATGCACTGGCCGGGATCAATAATGAGTTATCTACTGCTCTACTGGGTATTTCTACATTGACAAAATCGCCTGACAGTACATTATTTTGCTCATCATTATCGATTTCTAAAAACAGTTTATGCTGACGAGTCTTCGGGTCTAGAAACCCACCACCTCGCTTGATCTTGGCGTGCGCTACCCTATTGCCTTGTTTACTTTTAATTTGAGCAGTTCGCTGTTCCCACTGAGTTGTAAGGTTTTGCCATTGAATATTGTTTAACGAAACCGTAATATCAAGATTTGTTTGATCAAGTATACTAAGCAGTGGTTCACCCGCATTCACTGTTTGTCCAATGCTAACAAAACGGTGCGTTACAATACCTGAAAATGGTGCGACAACCGTGGTGTAAATTTTTTTCATTTCAGCCGCTTTTATATTGGCTTTAGCGGCCAATACCGCTTTCTTAGCAATATCTAGCTGCAGCGGTATCGCTGACGATTCAGACTGAATACCTGATTTTTTTCTATCTTTTAAGGCTCTTTTAGCCCGATCTTGTTCTGTAAATAAGGTAAGATTGGCTGCTGCTAGTGCCTGTTTCGCTGACGCTAAATGAGCCTTGTAATCACTATCTTCAATTCTTATGAGGACATCTCCCTTCGCGTTATATTCACCGGCCAGCGCACTATCCTTTACCTCAATAACCTCACCATCAACATGTGCTTTGAGGGTGACTGCCCAGCGAGGTTTTATTTCGGCAAATACTCTAATAACACCTTCATGGGTACCAACACGCTTATTAATAACACTCACCTCACGCACAGTGTTAATATTATCTTTTTCAACAATATCAATCGTGTCTTCCATATACTCAAGTGCTGTTAACACAATCACCATAAAAATAATTGAACCAATAAACCAAAACTTACGAGACATAACATTCCCCAAAACGACTTCTACGCAAAATTCAACGGCAGACAAGTTGAATACCACCAATTTGCACGGTTTCTAAAGCGATGATGAATAAACCGCTGCATACTGCAATTTTTACAAAACAAGTATTAAGAAAACATTAAGGCTGTGCTCAAGGAGCTATCATTATTACGTTGAGAAAGAGATATTTTGCTGTATACGTGCACCAATTAGCGCATTAAAACAACGTTTTAGAGCAGGTTATTACATATTAAAGCCCTGTAAAAAATGACCATTACAATGGTATATTACGCGTCATTAAAGTACTTCAATCACCTTAATACCATGTTAATAACGACACTGTCACAATGCAGGCCTACAGCGCAAGTCTGCGCTACTTAAAAATATATTACCCATCATGCAATGCAATTTTGACCAAATGATTAATGTGCTATCAGCTATGATGTATAAATAACGAAATAGAGAGTATTAAATTGAAAGTATTAATCGTCGAAGATGATAAAGACCTGTCGCTCGCTATATCCGATTACCTGGAAATGCATGGCGCTGAATGTGACTTTGCATATGATGGAAAAATGGGTGTAGAGCTTAGTATTAACAACGCATTTGACTGCATTATTCTTGATCTCATGCTGCCAAAAATACATGGTTTTGATGTATGTAAAACTCTCAGAGACCAAGGATGTTTGACCCCTATACTCATGCTTACAGCGTGCGATACAGACGAAGAACAACTAATGGGATTTGCAGCCGGATTAGATGATTATGTGACTAAACCTTGTCATATGTCATTACTATGGGCGCGGCTTCAAGCGCTTCACCGCCGTAATAATCCAATATTAGCCAGTTTTATCGTCGGTGATTTGTCTATTTTCCCCAAAGAACACAGAGCAATGAGAGCTGATACTGAACTCAAACTCACACCTACTGGCTGGAGAATCCTGGAGTTTCTCGCTAGAAATAGCCCTCAAGTGGTTACAAAAACACAGTTGGAGGAGCATATTTGGCCACATGAAGATGTTGAAACTGGTACGCTCAACGTACACCTTCATCAGCTGAGGAAAGTAGTTGATAAACCATTTCCTGCCACGCTTATTCACACACATGTGGGTGTCGGGTTATCACTTAGAGAGGCAACTACTTGATGACAGAGCATATTGCAAAACAAACAGCCCAGAGCATCGCTGAACGCACTAAACGGCAGCTCATATCTATTGCCATAGTACTGTTTATAACATGTCTTGCTTTTGTCATTATATTCGTTATTTATGTCGTAGACGCAACAACAGATAGCTACTTGCGTTTAGAAGCAAACAGCGTGATAAATCAGATTAATGTGAATAAAAATATTAACTTGCCGCAGCGTAAAGAGTTTAGTGCTTACCGTTCCTGGCAACAAATCCCCATTGATATAAGGCAACTATTTGATAAAAATAAACTTAAGCTTATGTCTCCTGTGACAATCGAACGTACTTCTGAATTAGGCCAAAGAGACTATGTTTATATCTTATATAGTAAAGTCAAAGACTACGGAGACATCTACTTTACGGGTGTTGAAGACGCGAAAAATGCTGACCAGTTTCTAACCCCGCTATTTACCAACGCTTTCATTCATGCCTTAATTTTAACTGTTATATTATTCTCTGCTCTGTATTTTGTTATATCTTGGATTTTAAGGCGCGCGTTGGAGCCATTAACAGCCCTTGTAGCTTGGTCTAAAAAAATTCAAGATAACCCCAAAGAAGACATCTACTTAAACTTTTCAATTAGTGAACTAAATCAAATTGCAGACCAGTTAATGACTAACATCAAACAAATGAATGCGCTTAACGAACGTGAACGTCTGTTTCTAAAACATGCCAGTCATGAGCTAAGAACTCCCTTAGCTACGATACAAGCATCGTTAGATACCATCAATTTGAGAATAAAAGTTTCCGACGCAAACCACCCATCATTAACGAGAGCGCTCAGAGCCAGCAATAATATGATCAATTTGTCTGATACCTTGCTTTGGCTGGCACGTGAGTCCAATAAAAAAATACCAAAAAAGCAAATTTCAATTCGTCAATGCTGTAAAGAAATCATTCAATTTCAAAGCTATTTACTCAAAGGTAAACCCGTCACTACTGAATTATCCCAGACTGATCACACCGTCGATATAGAAGACGAACTGTTGCGTATCATACTTTCCAATGTAATTCGAAATGCTTTTCAACATAGTTTTGCTGGCACCGTTTCTATTAACCTGTATGAAGATCATATCATCATTAGCAATCTGGTAAATACTAACGAAGAATCAGATACACAGTGTTTCGGACTGGGGTTACAGTTAGTAGAAAAAATAGCCTTAAAAATAAATTGGCATTTTAATTTTGCCATTAAAAACAACATCGCTACCGTCATAATAAATTGGCAAACTCGCCAATAACAATACCACTAATTATTTATCCCGTTAGGAGTCATATATGAAGAAAGTGATTGCAGATAAATTCAACGCTTATCCTGACGATATTTGTTTGAAGCTCACTTATCTACGTCGTTTAATTGTCAACACGGCCACTGAACTCAGTGCAGGTGTTCTGGAGGAAACGCTAAAATGGGGCGAACCTAGCTTTAAGGTTAAATCAGGAACCGCTATTCGCCTTGATTGGAAAAATACATCTCCAGATAGCTATTTTCTGTTCTTTAATTGTAATACAAAGCTCGTCGATACATTTCGGCAACTATACCCTAATGAACTACAATACCAAGGCAATCGAGCAATTGTGTTAAATCGTTCACAAGCCATTCCTGAACAGGCTATTACACACTGTATAAGACTGGCGTTAACCTACCACAAGATAAAACACCTTCCCTTGCTAGGCGCATAATAATTAGCCCTTAATCCAAGCCACAACGCTGTATTTGCACGCTAGTCTGGATATGAATCCATTATATGTGTCACTTTATCAATGTTCTCGATGAATAAGTCGACTAACTTTGGATCAAAATGCCCACCTTTTTCTTCTTTCAACAACGCGACAACCTCCTCTAATGGCCATGCTTCCTTGTAACATCGAGAATGCGATAACGCATCAAATACATCAACCAGCGCAACGATACGACCAAATATATGAATATCTTCGCCAGCAAGACCATTAGGATACCCTTTCCCGTTATACTTTTCATGATGTTGACCTGCAACAATCGCGGCCGCTTTCAGCACTGGTCGTTTAGAGCGTGCGAAAATATCATGGCCAATCGAAACATGGCTTTTCATTATTTCCCATTCAGATGCATCAAGCTTACCTGGCTTTAATAACACTGAGTCAGGAATCGCCACTTTTCCTACATCGTGCATTGGCGATGCCATAAATAGTTGATTGGCTTCATCTTCAGCTAGTCCCGCCCATTCAGCCAATGCTTTTGATAAGTGGGATACACGCCTAACATGATTTGCAGCTTCTTTTGATCGACTTTCAACAACTTCACCCAACGTGTCGATGATCTCTGACTGCGTATCAAATATTTCTTTATCAAGGGCCAAGTTTTCAAATGCAACGGATATATTATGAGAAAACAATGCTAGTAATTGCCTGTCTAACGCGTCAATCTGGCCAACTCGCTCTAGGTAAATTAAGTTAATACCTGTATTCGTCGTTGGAAAATACCCAACAAATGCACCGGCATTCAGTATACTTTTCTGCTCAGCGCAAGCTCGGTTAAATAACGCAATAATGTTTTCTGGCAGGTCGGGAGTAACGCCCACTGTGGGTTGTAACACTCCTGTCGCAGCGATTATTTCAAAGTTATCGTTAACCTTTTTTACAGCACAATTACTGGTTTCTCCACATAACGCATTTTTATCTACATGAAGTAAAGATGCCAGTTGAACCAACAGTCCATTAGCGAACTTATCTAGAGAGCGGATCCTAAACAAACTTGCAGTAGAATCAATGACCTTTTCAAGCCCCACTCTGTGGTTTTCTAACATAGCACGGGCATTCTCAATCGACAAAATATCACGATACCCCCGCAGGCCGGTATACATCACAGTAAACAATTTATCACTGCTTAGGTTTGTTTTTTCTTTGTAATCGTTAATATCATAATTAACGATTATTTCTCTTTCTGGAGCTTGTCCGGGTTGGCCTGTTCTTAAGATAATACGTACAAAAGTATTTTTTAATTCTTCTCTTATATACTGTGCAACCAACAAACCCGCGTCGTCAGACTCCATCACTACATCTAAAAATACCAATGCAATATCTGAGTGTGCCGCCAAAATTTCTTTTGCTTGAGATCCACTATAGGCACTTAAGAATTCAATTTTTTTATCGTCAAATTCAAACCGACCTAGTGTTATTTTCGTGACTGTATGAATATCGGGCTCATCATCCACAATGAGTACTTTCCATAATTCTTTCGGCTTGCTATCCGATTTAGACTTTTTTTTAAACATATTGCTGCCTATCTACTTATCAGATAATGTTCGTGGCGTAGAAATTAAGAATGTACTGCCCCCGTCGAGTTCACTTTTAACTGAAATAGAGCCATGTAATTTTTGCGTCACTATATTATAAATAATATTCATACCTAACCCTGATCCCCCATTTGAACGATTAGTCGTGAAGAAGGGATCAAATATTCTCTCAATTGTGTCAACACTCATCCCTTTGCCATTGTCTTTAAACTCGAAAAGCAGTTGCTGTGCCTCTAATTGAAAAGTCAATGTCACCGTACCTTGTTGACCCTTGTCATACGCATGAATTAAGGTATTCTGAATCAAATTTGTGAAGATTTGTGCCCACGCACCTGGGTAACTTGTCATCATCAGTACTTGTTGTTCACACTGCACATTAAAACGCACAGCGCTTTGTTTTAATTGGCTGTGCATGCTTGTCATGGTTTCTTTTAAATAATCTAAAATATCAAACTGACGAATTTCTTCTGATGATTGGTCCACTGCCACTTGTTTAAAGCTTTTCACCAAGTTTGCCGCTCTGGCTAAACTGACATGAATTGTTTTCGCCAACTCTGCTGAATCTTTTGTAAAACGCACAAAGTCATCTTCTTCTAATTCTCCTGCTTTAAACTGCTTATTAATATCTTCAACCATGTGTTCAAAATGAGAAATTCCAGTCAAACTTAACCCCACAGGGGTATTTATTTCATGCGCTACCCCTGCAACTAATCCACCCAATGACGCCAGCTTTTCAGATTCAATTAACTTCCCTTGTGCAAGTTTCAAATCTTCGAGAGACTGCGCCAATGCAGCTTCTCGTTGTTGACGTATCGCAACTTCTTCTTTAAGCGCTTCGCGTTCTACATCAAGTTGAGTTACCGTCCGATTTAATTTTTCGGTGCGTTCAATCACTCTTTCTTCAAGCTCTTGATTAACTGTGTCTAACTTTTTGATTGTCTCTACTGTTTTATCCATCATGCTATTGAGTGCATTTTGAACAACCCCGAGTTCATCATTGTTATTTTTTGCAATGCTAATACGTTTAAATACAGCATGGTCAGGGTCAATCGAATTTGCATGCTGTGCTAACATGCCAAGTGGCACCGTCAGTAATTTTCTAAACACGATGGTGACTAGTACCACCAACGCCATCGTTTTAATAACAGCATTTATCGCAAGCGTATAAACACCAGACTTAATGCTGTTAATAATGACACTTCGATCTGAATATAATCGCACCTGACCTAAGTCAGTGCCCTCATCCTTCATTGTTTTGATCAAGGTAAATTCATGCCAAAATAACCCCTCTTTTTCAGCTGTGCGCTCAAGCGTGTTACCACTAGAGAACAGAACTTTTTTGTCGGCGCCCATCACTTCAACACCTGTAATGTCTGGCAATCCTTTTATACTTTCCGCAGTAATGTTTAATTGCTCAAGATCATAGTTCCACAGATCGGTCGCCAATATGTCATGAAATGTTTGCTCTGATGCTTCAAGCACATTTTGTACTTCATTTTTGGCATCTTGGTATTCCACAGCAATGTGTATACCTGTCACGAGCAAGGTTAAGAGGAAATAAATAGACAATACAGAGCTTAGTAACCTCATCGAAATAGAGTTTTTAATCGACTTAGTATCAAGTGCTAACAATTCAATCATTACAAACAACCTGTACAACATGTCTATAAAACTTAGTCGCTATTAACAAAAGTGGGTAGCCATTTTGTTTTATATCACCGTATAAGTGGTTCACTTGCCTAACAGAAG
>NZ_JAGJEF010000073.1:0-25950 GCF_018100875.1 Pseudoalteromonas sp. MMG012 | reverse complement strand
GATTCGCAGGAACACTATGCTTAAATGGATTTAGGCAGTAGAGCGAAGCAGGCTGCCAGAGCCGAGACATTCATCGATTAACCTCATCGTGGCACTATTCAAGGCGGCTGGTTTCATCATTGTGATCCAGTTAGTTTCAGGCTCAAGTCAGGTGTAAGCAACTTTGCATATTGTATTCATGCACGCGTGCTGAGCATCTTGAAAATCGAAGTGGAAAGCCACTAAACGATTGAATCAAAATAGGAACTCGGCTATGGTTGAGGCACCAATAAAAAAATAAGTTAAAACGAGTAATTCTACAGGCTCGTTATATTTCAAGGATGGCTCGGCGTTGGATTCATTAAAATTAAACGATTTTCTTCACCCAAGACCTTCTCCTAAATGGATTGATGTTCTCTGTAAATTACAACATTTTGCGATTATCACCTATGCAGTTGATTCTTCAAGGTTTGATGGGCTTTTTCCTGAGCGTTTTAAACTAGATACTTTAAAAATTAATGGTGAAGAAAAAGCTTTAATTTCCGTAGTTCCTTTTATCGATGTAGATTTTACATCTGCGGTTATGCCATTTCCTAAGTTCACAATGGGACAAACAAACTATCGAATTTATATTATCGATCAAGAAACAAATGAGAGATGCGTTTGGTTTCTTGGTACAACTTTAGATTCATGGACACTTGCAGTACCAAGACTTTGTTGGAACTTACCTTGGTATAGTGGTGAAGTTAAATTTGAATGTGAATATGATGAACCACAACAAAGATACCGTAAATACAAAATGACGACAGAAGCCACTTGGGCTCCAGCTAATGTTGAATTAACACAAACCAAAGACTCCAAAATTGAATTGTCAGGCTTCCCTGATACAGAAACGGGTCTAGTATACCTAACGCACCCTTTAGCTGGTTTTTATCATCGTCGAGATGGTAAATTAGGTACGTATAGGGTGTGGCACAAGCAATTAGAAGTATCTTCTGCAAACCTTAAGTTTGCTAGTTTTGGTTTACTATCTCGCTTAGGTTTAGTCACTCAAGAGGAACAACAAACCCCTCATAGTGTACTAATTGAACCGATTAATGAATTTACTATTTATTTACCGCCAAAAGTGGTGAAATAGAAATATATCAAGCAATTAAAGAGGAACTTTTTACAGTTTGCTCGGTTCCGCTTCGCTTCACATTTTAGCCAACTATTATTCACCGCTTAAGGCGGCGCTAAGTATTTTTCATGTTGAGGTGTCAAATTGAGCAACCCATTTCATTTATCATTTGTTGTTCCTGAGTTACGTTTATCAGAAGAGTTTTATGTCAACTTTCTCGGCTGTAAAAAAGGCAGGGATACAGGAAAATGGATAGATATTATCTTTTTCGGCCACCAATTAACTCTTCATCAAGAAACAGAAACTATGAAAGCTCAATCTATAGACCATTTTGGTGTCATTTTAGAAAAAGCAGAATGGTTGTCTATTATTCAAAAGGTTGAAGTTGATACTTTACCATTTGTTCTTCCACCTAACGAAAAAACCAATGATGATAATAGCGAATCAGGTAAATTTATTATCAATGATCCTGCAGGTAATTTAATAGAATTCAAATTTTATAAAAAGTCACCTTTAATTATTGTGTCATAAATACATAACAAGGATTTAAAGCAGTGCTGCTATTAGTTTACAGGGCTTTCGCTTCGCTATACATTTTAGAAAATTATTATCCTCCCCTGAATAGGCTATATGATCTCCTCGTTATCAAGCAATAACACTTTCTGCCTTAAAAGTTTGTCTCCCGCAACTATGAGTGGTGAACTTCTTATTGGAGTTCCCCTATAATTACATCTAAATGCATGTTGAAGTAAACGGTCGTTGGATAATGACTTTTTGCAAATCGACAACAGCACATGTTCTATTGAAGGGATTATCCTGTTCCCGTAAAATGAGTATTTGTATTTATTTTAACTTTATATTAATTTGACAGTATGAAACGGAGTGCTTGCTTAATTTTAACGCTAGAGAATGAAGAGAGTACCCAGCAAAAAAGTTGTTATATTTTATGTAGATTAATGAGTATATTTTATGGCTACAAACTATAAATTTGAAAGACTGAATGCAGGCAGAGATTATATTGCTGATAACTATGACGCTCCGCTTAGCTTATCTGGTATGGCAACATATTCATATATGTCCCCTTACCATTTTTTGCGTGTCTTCAAGAATACTTATGGAGAAACGCCTAACGAATTCTTGATTCGTCTTAGAGTCGAGCAAGCTAAGAGGATGCTTATTACTGAAAACTTTAGTGTCTCAGAAATTTGCGAGAAAGTGGGTTATACAAGCCTTGGTAGTTTTTCTTCATTATTTTTAAAACAAGTGGGTATGGCGCCTACGGTGTATCGTCGTAAGCTTTGGGCTTTGTCTGCAGAATCGTATCGCTTTCCATCACAGGCTATACCGGTATGTTATGCGTATAATTTTTTAGGGAAATCGACTAATTGAGCAATATTGGAGAAATATCATTGTGATTATTTCTATAGAATAAAGAGACATTAAAACAAGGAGTATTGAGATGATCACATCCATAGCACACACCACAATATATGTACTGAATCAGGATGAAGCACTTGATTTTTATAAAAATAAGCTCGGGTTCGAAGTCGGTGATGACATGAAAGTAGAGGGTGATTTCCGATGGCTAACGGTATATCCGAAATCTAATTCACAGCTTCAGTTGGTATTGGCAGAGCCAAAAGAGGGACCAATGTTCACTAAAGATTCAGCCGAAAAGATACGAAGTTTGATCGAAGAGGGCGCATTTGGGGCGGGTGTTTTCGAAACTGAAAATTGCCAAAAGACGTACGAAGAGCTTGTGGCTAAAGGAGTGGAGTTTATGCAGCCACCGACAGAGCAGCTTTATGGCGTGGAAGCTATGGGCATAGACAACTCTGGTAACTGGTTTAGTTTGGTTCAACGATAAAATACAACAAGTAAAGTCAGCTTGGTGCCGTTAACGGCATCTTGCTTTAGGCATAGGTATGGGCGCCTATTGTCAAATTTATGCACATAGCTTCAAGGCGTGTTGGTCACAAAACGTGAATGAACAAATTAATCAAAATGACGTCAAACGCTTTGCTTGCACTCACTTTTATAAGTAAATAAAAAGGGCAGATATAAAATACAGGGATCTTATGTGCGCGCCTTTATATTGTTTATTGGGTCAAATCATGGACCCTGAAACCAGTTCAGGGCGACGGAGGTTGAAACAAACTCAGGGCGGCAGGATTGAAACCAGCTCAGTGCGACTGAGATTGAAACCAGCTCAGTGCGACTGAGATTGAAACCAGTTCAGGGCGACTGAGATTGAAACCAGTTCAGGGCGACGGAGGTTGAAACCAGCTCAGTGCGACTGAGATTGAAACCAGCTCAGTGCGACGGAGGTTGAAACAAACTCAGGG
The DNA here is from genome assembly GCF_018100875.1 of Pseudoalteromonas sp. MMG012. Classification (NCBI taxonomy): domain Bacteria; kingdom Pseudomonadati; phylum Pseudomonadota; class Gammaproteobacteria; order Alteromonadales; family Pseudoalteromonadaceae; genus Pseudoalteromonas; species Pseudoalteromonas sp. MMG012. The sequence goes on along the minus strand of NZ_JAGJEF010000073.1, from coordinate 22,506 downwards.
CGGCAGGATTGAAACCAGCTCAGTGCGACGGAGGTGGCAAAGTTTGTATGCCGCCATACAGGCCGTGTCGATGATGAGTTGTAGTGGGGTGTTTTACTACGGTGAATACTTCGCCCACGTACTAAACTAAACTCTGTCAACGAGTTTCAATGTTGAGTGACCGAAACATAGTGTCGGTGGGAGGAATGAGCCGCGCCTTTATTTTGGGGGAAATCACACCGAGTTAGCTAGTAAAAACTTTATGTGAGCTTTTGCTATGCTTACAAAGGGTGAGGCTTATTCTATGGTGTTGGCTTTGTATAAAATATGGTGCTTCTTTATTGTATTTTTTTGTACTACTTGTGTTGCTTCTACGCCGTTTTCTGAACCGGAATTTAGCCAGATTAGTCAACATATCCACTATCTTAATGGCGACTCCCCACTTAAGGCGATAGCGGAAATCGAAAGAATAAAAAAGGAAGAAGGAAATAAGCTAACTCTGAGACAGCGTATCAGGTTGAAATACGCTAAAACATGGGCATTAGTTTTGGTTGACCGCCTTGAAGAGGCATTGAGAGAACTTGCACAGTGCAAAGTTTTGGATGCAGAATTAGAAGAGTCTTTATTGTTTTTTTATTACGGATTAACTGCCACTATTTTCAACCGAATAGAAATGTATGAACTTGCCCTTGAGCATTACCTCGATGGTTATCGAATTTCTATTGATAATGAACGAGATGTTGATATTAGATTAGCAGAGAACAATATTGGTACTGTTTATCTAGCTATGGGACATTTGCAGCAAGCTGAGCATTATTTTGATTTGTTTTATCAAGATGCACTTGAGCGAAAAGACGACCCGATGAGCAGTCTTGCGTTAACCAATTTAGGTAAAGCTGCTTTTGTAAGAGGAAATACTGAGCTAGCCTACAGACACTTTCAGGATGCGCTTGAAACACAAAAAGCCATCAACTTTAATTACTTTTCGTCAGAGTCACATTATTACCTAGGTAAAATATATCGACAACGCGGGCAAGTAAATAATGCGCTTACCCATTTGAACACCGCAATAAATATCGCCAAAGAGTCAGATAGCTTGTCTTACAGTATCGCGCCCATAATAGAAAAAGCACGTCTTCTGTTGGATCTAGAACGATATGAGCAAGCTCTGAAAGATGTTAAGCAATCAATTAGTATGGCGATTAAATTTAAGCGTCATAAATCGTTAGCTGAAGCCTATTTATTGCAAGCGTCAATTTATACACAGTTGCAGCAGTTTGATTTGGCGTTAAAGGCAACCAAACAATATGCTGATGTGAAAGTAACGCTTTCTGAATGGCAGTCTAAAGTGAGTGTTGCTTACTACCTTGCTGAAGTCGATGTAACCAGTAAAGAACTCGATATTGCTAATTTAACTAAAGAAAATGTCATTCGAGAGTTGAGCAATAAAGCCATAAAGCGTCAGTTTATACTTTTTGTTGTGGCCGCAGTGGTAATTGCTGGGTTATTGGTTTTCTTTCTTCATAGAATTCGTGGGAAAAATCAGTTACAGGCGAAAACACTCAAAAAACTTAAAGAAACTCAGCAGCAATTAATTGAAGCGGAAAAGCTCTCGGCATTGACAATCATAGTGTCTGGGATGGCACATCAACTGAATACCCCCTTGGTATTGTGGTGACTTCAACGTCTATAGTGACCGAACGTCTGCAATACATTAAATGTGCAATAAACGAGAAAAAGTTAACGCAAAAAATACTTTCTGACTTTATTGAACAATCTGCAGACGCATTAATCTTGGTAAGAAACAACAGTAGCAAGGCAGCAGGTTTAGTTGAGAAATTTAAATTAATTGCAACAACATTAACAGGGATGAAATCAACATCGATTGATTTACGTGCGTTTATTAATGATAAGCTTGCTGGACTATTAGGTAAATATAAGTGTGGAGTAACGACAAATATTGAGGGTGACACCGTGCACATCGAGGGGTACCCAGAATTATTATTAAATGCCTTGGATCAACTCGTTGATAATTCAGTTCATCACGGGTTTTCGCAAAGAAGTGACAACCAAATTAACATAACCATCGACGTAAAAGAGGGTTGGGTAACAATAACGTACGAAGATAACGGGGTAGGCATAGAAAATGATCAGTTAAGTCAAATATTCACGCCGTTTTATACCTCCGGTATTCAAGATGGTAACTTGGGGATTGGTCTGAATATTGTTTATAACTCAATTGCCGTGTTGATGGGAGGTGAAGTGTCTGCGCAACCTACAGTGCAAGGGGCTAAGTTTGTGATGGAGTTTAGCCAAGTTATAAAAGAGACTGAGTAGTTGGCTGTGGATTTTGCTACTAGATAGAAATACACGTATAGATTTATGGTATAGTTAGGCGAGTTTGCCATTGTTTATGCATGCATGTGAGTCATTAAGGTGACAAGATCAATCTATGCTTAAATTAATTTTTCTGCAACGCCTAATTACAATTTGATAGCACGGTGTGTACGCCGTGCTTTTTTATGTGCTGTGGATAGTCATATGTAGGTAGCGGGACAGAGCTTTAAATATAGGTGGGTGCAGGTTAGTGTGAGGGAACATATCGAGTTTTGTATTTATAATAGGGATGGCTTTCTATGCCGTTCTGGGTAAAGATTACCAGCACCTCATCGGTCAAGTGCATCATAGAGATTTTAAATAATGTAGTAAGGATTAAGTTTTGCAAGAAGTACAAGAAAAATGGGTTTGTGGTTTTTGGCGAAGAATCGGGGCCTTATTTATTGACACTCTGATTTTAGGCGTCTTGGGGTATGTTTTAGGGTTATTTCTGGAAGATACCTTTGTTCAGCTTGGTGGTTGGGGGAAGTTAATTGGTTTTACTATATCAATTATATATTTTGGCGTTATGAATAGCTCTTTTTCAAATGGCCAAACAATTGGTAAGAAAATATTAAACATCAAAGTCGTGGATTCATCTAGTTCAACCATTAGCCTACCTAAGTCTTTCTTGAGGTATAGCTTCCTCACAGTTCCATTTTCACTTAGTGGAGTACAGATCACGAACGAAGCATTGAGCCCATACTTAATGTACCCGTTATCATTTGTTATATTTGGTGGCTTATTTTCAATTTCTTACTTATATATTTTTAACCGTGTAACACGACAGTCATTACATGATCTTGCGGTAGGCAGTTATGTGGTAAACGTGGGAGTGAGTTCTAAAACATTGCCTTCAGTGTGGAGACCTCACTTAGCTGTAGTTGCAGGGTTATTCATCACCTCAGTCCTAGTACCAGTATTTACTTCTGACATAGCTAAATCGGAACCTTTCAAAGGTTTGTTAGTAACTCAGCAGGCAATAAACGACAACGAATTAGTAAAATATGCAGGAGTAACAGAAGGCTCAACTAGTTTTAACTCATCTGACTCAGGTAGCAAAACAACGACATATGTGAATACTCGGGCGTTCCTATATAAAAATAACGTTGATGATTCTGATGTCGCAAAACAATTGGCTCAGATCATAATTAAAAATTACCCAGAGTCATTAAATAAAGATTGGGTTCGAGTGACACTTATCTACGGTTATGATATTGGTATTACATCAAAGTGGAATAGTCACAATCACCAGTTTAACCCACAAGAATTAGCAGGTTCAGAGTCATTGTAATCTAACCTCACCAGAACATTTGACTCCCAGCCTCTACACTGAACTAGAGGCTGGAAGTTCACTGATGGAAAAGTTAAGAGTTGAAGGTAGTTTAGCGAAGTCATCGAGTCGCGTATCTCTTGTAGAAATAGCTGCCTATGTTATTACCACATGGGTGTGAAAGTAGATAAACATACAGCCCATGATTGGTCAGATAATGAAGTAACGATAAGTTACCCCCTTACTGCTTAAAGTAAACAGCCAGCTTAACTGGACACTTATTTTATCGAGTGAAGTTCACACGTTTATTCTGTCGCATTACAACCTTTACCAGGTTCATTGCTACATACAACATCGGTGATGGTGACTGTGCCTGTTGGAAGCGGGTTACCGTTTAGGGTTACGGCAACTCCTGATGCGAGCATGTGGTTGAGAATACGTTGCAATGCATCGCTTGCACCTCTGGCTCTGTAGCCGGTATAGTTATGTGATTCGTGTAAGCGGATCCCTTTATCTCGCCCTGAATCAATAATGGGCTCAAACATGACCGACACGTCACCATTTAAGTTTTTTATTATACCTTTAAACATAAAGGCATAAGTCGTACCATCGCTAGGAAAGTGCACATTAACCGCGAGGTTAACTGTAAGCGCTTGATTTACTATAGCGGTGCCTAAACTGACTGATGCAGACGTAATGGCACCGGCTATATTACCTGTAAAGTAGTCACTCAGTGCTGTTTTAATCGCTGCCTTTTGTGGTGCATACTTAGCAACTGTATGAGCCGTATTAATATCTGAATACGCCCCTAAAAATGGCCGTAAATGCTCGATGTTTACGCTACCTTGAGCTAAGTCTTCAATTGTATTTTTGGCGTTTCGAACATGTGTTACACCCGCTCTAATAGACTCTTTTACAGGAATAGCCCAATACATGACCAAGCCTTCTTCACGCTCAGTTTGATAAGCGCTCACTTTATTATTATGTATATCAATAACATGTACTTTACCACCATTGGGAGCATATTGAATTGCACGGTTTTGCATTTGTTGTTCAGAACATGCATTACAGACAGCAATCATATCACTGGCAAAACTAAACGAACTAAGAAGGGTGCTGCTTATAGCAAACGAGACGACAACGACAGTTGAAAATAATTTCTTCATGGTATTTCCTTATAAATTGAAGATTAAGTGGCACATCAGTGTGCACAAAATTAACTTTAGCTTGCTTTATGAGAGGGTCAAGTAGAAATTGACGCCGTTTTTAGCAAACTTAAATTGACGACCAAAGGGATGCCCTTTGAATTAAAGCTGTACTTTGTGCTTGTAGATTCATTGATTGGTTTTCTTATTCTGAGCATACTACTGAAGCGCTACAATGAAACTATTGTAGTCACAATGCTTTATTCATAAATATTTTGTAATACTTTTAAACACTTTTTTAATCTGTTTTTGCTAAGTAGGCGTATAAACTGAAGTCATAAAATGCTTCGAGTGGCTTAACAATGAGAAAAATAATTATATTACTTGCGTTATTAACAGTTGCGGGGTGTTCTACTAAATTCGCATACCGAAATGCAAGTTGGCTCACCTATTGGTATTTAGATGACTATATTTCATTGACGGATGATCAAGAAGCGCGTTTTGATGAACGTTTACAGCTTTGGTTAAGTTGGCACAAAGCCGAGGAACTTGATAAATATATTGCTCACTTTAATGAAATAAAAGCAGATGTTGAAGCCGATAACATGTCTGTGCAGCGCATAGAGTTTCACCAAAACAGATTGCGCGCGCATTGGTATCGAGTCAGAGATACATTAGCGCCTGATTTGGCTGCAATGGCACCCATGTTAACTCAAGAGCAAGTGAACACGCTTTTTTCTGAGTTGGCTGAATCAGAATTAAAGTCGATAAAAAAGCGTCAAAAGCGCTCGGTACAAAAACGTAAAAAACGGTGGCTGAATGACCAAGAAAATAATTTAGAACGTTGGTTAGGTAACCTCAATGACAGGCAAGAAGACTTGATAGTCGCATTGTACGACAAACAGCAGACGACTGCTGACTTGAGAGCTGAATACCGAACCAATTATCAAGCTCAACTCAAGGCCATATTGGCAAAGCCTAGTACAGATAAACAATTTGAAACTGGTTTGGTTAAGTTACTTAAAGAGCCTGAACAGTTTAGAAGTGCGGAGTTAGCGGAGCGCATTGCCCACAATAGACATCAACGTAATCAGTTTTTAGCTGAGGTTTATCAGAGTTTGTCTGAGAAGCAACGCCGTCATTTAATAAAAGAGTTAGAAGAACTGATTGATGACTTTACCTCATTAAAAAAATAACAAATACAGCAGCGGCTGAAACTTTAAAATAGCTGGCTATTTATCAGTTTATTTCATTTAACTACTGAGCAATGTTAACTAATAAATATAGTGAATAATTAGGTGGTAAAAAAGGTTTGGTTTGCTTTTAACTGTTGTCATGGAGAAAGTTCAAAAGCGCTAATTCTTTCTTTGCATCGTAATACTATGCAAAACAGAAGAAAGCGATGCGCAGCACAGCATACCTTGAAAAGGTATTGAATTCATAGCCTTTATTCATGCTCTTGCCCTGGGTAAAGCTACTAAGTATGTATTATCAATAAAACTAGCGACTGATGGCATTATGAATAACGAATATCTCATCTCCTACATTTTATGCTCTATTGAGGTAATCAATTGAGAGAGAAGTCATGTGTTCATAAGAGCAGCTGAGCTGCTTATATGATTATTTGCATATACAACCGTTTCAGAGCTTACAAAAACATTAGTCACTAGAGTGTTGATATTGAAATATCTCTTCTAGTGGTAACTTAAATACCGTCGCAATTTTAAATGCTACTTCAAGCGATGGTGAGTATTTATTGGCCTCAATCGCCATAACGGTTTGACGTGTTACGCCGATTTCCTGAGCCAGTTGCTTTTGCGTCATTTCATTATTTAAAAAGCGCAGAGTTCGAATTGAATTGGTAATAACGCCACTAGCCATAAATAGCTCCGGTTCGTCCTTTGTAGAGTTGTGTCGCGTAGTTGGTTATTTCCGCCAATAAAAAGGCGCAAACCATGATATGTAATGGCAAAAAAGGTATATTGTATTCTATAGACGGTCCAAACCCTTGCGCATGCGCTTGATATTGAAAGATTGCAATGCATATTCCTGTTTGTAATATATACGTGGTGTATTTATATCCAACTAAGCTTATTTGTTTTTCGCGCACATCAAGTGGTTGTTCAAGCTCATCATCGCTGATGAAGGCCAGTACGATATAACTGATCACCATGAGTACAATACTGTAAATAATTACTTGCAGTAACAGCTCAGATAGCCAAACCGGTGATGCAAGTTGTTCTGAGCTAGCTGAAAACACGTTTTTTAGATAGAAATAGCCAATGTAAGTACTGACCAATAAGTCAATACTCAATGTCAGTTCTCTAAAACTGATACTTTGCAAAAATTCTTTTAAAGCGGCTGATCTAGTCATGTATTTTATACCTGAAGTTAAAAATATTTAACATAGGTATAGCCTAGATTACTTGATATGTTGATGTCAAATATTTTTTACCTTAAGTTAAGTTCTATATACTTCCTGTGATATTTAGGCTGTCATGTTCAGTCAAACTAAGCCCTTTAATCAATAAATAATAGCGCTACTTGAAACGAACTGCGGCACATATTTTTGGTATAAAAGTGAGCGTGTTTTAGCTTAAAGCTGAGTGGTTTTTAGGCTCAATACCGTAACTTTATCTAGGAATAAGGTGGTTCAATAGTGTGTTTTTAAAGTGTATAGAACCTGCGAAATTTAAACTATGTTGCTCAGTATAGTTGAATAGGTACTCAGAATATTAAAATTAAAATTTTTATAACAAGGACTTATGTGTAATTTCTTCGTGGCGAAAAGTTTTATTTGGTGTTGACTAAGTGAAATCATCTAAAAGTCATTAGGACGTCAAGTGTTTTGATATGGACCGGCGTAATTTGAGCATCGATGCAATCATATTGAGTATGATATTAACAAAAGTCATTTCAAGATGGTCGCTAAAATACACTGGTTTCAAGTTAGGGGAAGCATTATGAAACGTATTGGCATATTCGCTATTTTATTACCTTCAATTATGGCAGTGAGTAGCCCTAGTCATGGTAAAGACACACCACTGGACTTAAAAGAGCGCTATTTTGGTGAGTCGCCACCGGGTTTGGTCCCAAAACTCTTTGACCCTAAAGTTGTATCACCACAAGGGCGATTCGAAGGCGGGACGTTTACACCTGATATGACTGAGTTTTATTTCACTCGCAAAAATGGGAAATATAAAAAGCGCACCTTTTTTGTTACCCAATATATAAACAATCGCTGGGGGCCTGAAGTTGAAACCGATATCAGATGGCCAAAATTCTCTGCTGATGGCAATCTCTTATATGGTGGGAGGGAATACAGAGAACGGACAGACACGGGGTGGTCGGCTGCTAAAAAGCAAGGTGTGTTCTTAAAAAATCAAGCTCATGGCATCTCACTGTCACCTAGCGGGACCTACTATTTTGCTTTTTTCAAAAAAGAAGACAAAGGACATGGCAATCTGGGTTATTCACGCCTAATCGATGGGAAATATAACTCCCCCGTAAAATTGGGCGCAGAGATAAATACGGGAGAATGGATTGCACACCCTTATATCGCACCGGACGAATCTTACCTGATGTGGGATGTAGTGAGAAAGGATGGCTATGGCCAAGCAGACATCTACATCAGCTTTAAACACGAAGACGGGTCTTGGTTACCAGCAATGAATATGGGCCCTCAAATCAATACTAAGCTACAAGAAAGCTCACCACGCGTGACTCATGATGGAAAGTATTTATTTTTCTCTAGAGGAGAGTGGCAAACTCGAAAAGACGGCAGTACCAATTGGGTTGGAAAAAGTTACTGGGTAGATGCCCAAGTGATTGAGCGTTTAAGGCCTAAACCGTAGTTTATATAGCAACCTCGGCAACATCAAAATTAAAAATAATGATCCCGTTATAGTTACTGTTTAAAGCTATCAGTTAATTATTGCGGCGAGTATAAAACGCTGAAGCTTAATACGGCCGTTATTTAGAAATTAGAGAATTTACTGGTTACAAATTAAAGGTACATTATGAAACATAGTTATATTTCATCGGTGTTATTGGTTTCTGCCATTGTGGTGAGTAGTCATAGTTACAGTAAGAATAATGCCCCTGTTAGAGAAAACATCTATCTTGGGCAAAAGCCTCCAGGTTTGACGCCTAAAATTTTTGCTCCGAACCTGATAAAAAAGGGCTTCAGAGCAGCCGCTGCTGCATTTTCTCCTGATTTAAAAGAGTTTTACTTTCGAAGAAGAGGAGGAGAGTATAAAAAGAATACATTGGTTTTCATTCAGTATAAAGATGATCAGTGGGTGGAGTCTGTTTTACCGCCCCGAGCTGGACAACCATTTATTTCTACAGATGGTCAAGTTTTACATTTGGGGAAAACGTACAGAGAGCGAGTTGGGTCTGGTTGGTCTGAAGTGAAAAGCTTAGGGGCTCCTTTTGATGATATGCCTATCATGCGTCTGACGGCGTCATCTAAAGGCACGTTTTATTTCGATGAGGCAACTGAAATAGGGAATATCCGCTATTCTCGGCTGGTCGATGGCAAACGAACGTTACCTCAATCTGTGAGTAAAGAAATAAATACCGGTAAATGGACAGCACATCCATTCATTGCTTCAGATGAGTCGTATATTATTTGGGACAGTGAAAGAGAAGAAGGCTATGGTGATAATGATTTATATGTTTCTTTCAAACAATCAGATGGTACCTGGGGCGCTGCGATAAACTTAGGAGATAAGATAAATTCAAAACATCAAGATTCGTATGGTAGTGTGACACCTGATGGCAAATATTTTTTCTTTCACCGTTCGTATGGATCTCGCGGTGAGAAAGCAGATATTTATTGGGTCGATGCCAAAGTTATAGAATCGCTGCGATTACAACAATAATCCAAAGATACTCGAAATGTAAAATTTGGCTTTTCAATTTGTGTTGCTAATCAACCCAAATTATCAATGGTGAGATTTCGGTATGGAAGACTACGCATGCTTTCATTGACTAACATAATCTGGATGTAACTGAAGTCAGGTTTTAATGCGCAGCTGGGTAAGTTATCCAGCTGCGACTTTACTTGATTATTCTACACAGCTCGGCGCATTTATTAATTCACCACTGTGGCTTGCCAGTGCACCTTCCATAATTTCAGGGTTAGACTCTATTTCAGAGACTTTTACATATGTGACATTACGCTCTTTAGCGATACCGCCGGAGGTCATGGTTTTTCTAAATTGTGAATAGCCGTCAATTTTAAATGCCGTGTTTCTTGGAAACAGTACTTCAAATTGATTTTTAGCAACGCCACCAGAGGTGAAGTTGGTTGGTAAAAACCGACCGTTTTGGCCTTCTATTTCGTAAAAAACAAGATCATCGGCATTCCCATAAAATTGTTCAGCTTGAGGTGCATTCATAAAGTTTAGATTGCTAGAGGTGGATTGATAGGCTTTGTCTGCCACCACGTCACCGACCTTAACTTCGCCACTGGCGAGTTTATTGCCAATACCGAAATCTTGCGTATAACGATAGCTTGTACCCGTATATTTAGGTAAATGTTGTAGCCCTGTATCTAAGTTATTCATAAACATCTGTGTGTTAGCAAGATCAGCCGCTACACCATTGGGGCCGGTAGGGACCCCCGTACGGGCATAGTTGTTAATGGCTGTAAAGTCTTGCGTATACTTGGCAATCGCTGATTTAGATTGAGCAATGAGGCGACCAAAAAGTCTACTCGCTTCTGGGAATGAGTTTTCATACTCCGCGAGGGTGGTCACCGCTGCACCTGAGTCTTCATAAGCGAAAACATCATTAATATAAGCCGTATTTGCGGTGCTTTTTTCAACATTCGCCGTGGTATTTGCAAAGCGTTCAAACAGCGCTGTTTTTGCTTCTTCACTTAAATCTGACGCATACGTAAACGACTTACCATCAATGATATGGGTTTGTGTGTCTAGGGCATAGATACTCGCTGAATAAATTATGAACGTTGATACTGCAAGTAGTGTTTTAATCATGGTTATTCTCCGGTTTAAATAGGGCAAAAGGCGGCAAAATTGATCTCTTGTGTGGCTTCACTACCGACAAGAGAGCTTTCTAAACTTGCACTTTCTTGTTCCAAAGTGGCAATGCCTTCCTCAGTAAAAGAGCTCATTGACATTCCTTCTTCTTCAAGCGCTGCACTGAGTGTACTGACTAAATCCATGGCGCGAATTTCTTCTGCAACAGGCAGTAGAATCATTAACCAGTCGGCAAATTGGCCAAAATAACCTTTGCTGCCTTTTTGAGTAATAAAATCGCTAATTGCTTGTTGACGAATGTGCGCTACCTTATTTAAATCAGCTTGTAGTTGCGGATAGAAACAATTCTTGACGAGCTCATAATCAAATTCGCTGGCAGTACATGCCGAGGCAAGTTGCCCATCAACATGGTCAAGTAACTCGTTTTTATACGCGTTTCGCACATAGTGCGCTGCTCTAACAAGTGGATCATAAGCGTTCATTGCACCTGGTAAATACGCTTGTTGATACTGAGCAATAGCACGCTGAGCTGCTGCATATAACTTATCGCCGTTATGACCGTTGAGTTTGTAAAACGCCACGGTTTGCTCTAGTGCGGCGTCTTTGGCTTCTAGAAACTCGCGATATGTGGTACCACTGGCTCTACTACTGTAGCTATAGACATCTAATCCCACAGCAGAGAAAGCCCACATTGCAGGGACTTCAGCACGGTGGAAAAGTCGCCAGTTTTGTTCATTTTTCCAATCGTAATCTGGGTTTTTAACGGTTGGTATTGGAAAATTGCCAGCACCATACTGGCGCGCCGCGATGTCGTTAAAGCGTGTGAATTGCAAAATATGTTTAGCGCTATCGGATACTCTACCAAACCCAGAATAAGCCAAGAAGGGACCGCTAAAGTAGCTATCAATGATGTCACGCGTGAGTACATTAGCAAGCGTTATGCCACCTGAATGCGTATCAACAGACATGTTTATATAGGGGGTAATTGTTTTTAAGTAAATGGTTCTACCTAGGTTTTCTTGCTTTGTTAGGTTAGCCATACTGTCATTGTTAACTCGATGTGCTTTTAGTTTTTTCAAGTATGCACCAACCGCATTAATCCATAAATTTCCGCGACTTTTAGGGTGACCGCCAAGCTGTTGCGTGGCTTGCTTGGTATTAAATTGCAACCCTTGAAACATCTTTACAAACTGTGGGTAGTAAAGGTACATTGTTTTTTGTTCATGCGTGAGGTTTTGATTGAAATGCGTAAATAGCCCCTTTGCAGTCGCTTGTAAATTGCCTTTAAAGCTATCAATGTTGGTGCCTTGTAGGGTTGGCTTCGTGTTGATGTTAAAGCGTGAGTCTTCAAACCAATTAGCGACTTTGTCTGCATCGGTGTCTTCTTTGAACGAGACTTCAGCAACATTTAATATAGTCTGTGTGGTTGTGAGGTTTTCGTGAGGCTCATCAATGCGCAAATTTTGCGTATAGTGTAAGTTACGAATATCAACACTTCCAGTAAAGTGTTTACTGCCCGCATGCAAGCCGATGGGTTGAGATAAAAATTCATACACCGTATCAGCACTTAGATTATGCATGACAGATAGAGCATAATCAGGGTTTGCTTTACCGTATGCGCTATCTGCGTCGTTTGCTGATAAATACAAACCAAATGCAAAGGTATCAGATACATCGTCAGTGACCCTTTTGGTCCCTATGACCGCTGAATGCCAAGTACAATCACCAACAAGGGTCTGATTTGCGCCTGAGTTCATAGTACTCAGGTCGCTGGTATCAATCAGTTTAGCGCTGGTATTTACCCCAACGTGCAGCGCAACGCCTTGTGCTTTATTGGCACCTAGTAGGCCATATGATTCAGGATCAAGGGCGGTTACATCGGTTTGTTTGTAGGCTGCAATGATGTCTCTTTGATTAAGACTTAATGCTAAACCGACTTCAGTTTTGACTGTATTGTGTGCAGGACAGATACGATAATCAAATTCAAAGCCAAATTCGGCGTGTTCTAAAGGCGGTAAAAAAAGGCTGCTGGTTGTCGGCGCATCATCTGAGGTGATTAATAATGAAAATTCACTGGGGTTTTGCTTGTTATTACGAGTGTTCGATGGACTATTGTGGTCAGAATTTGAGGTGAAAATTGCGTCAATGCCTTCATAACGAACATTGCGAATCGTATAGCTATTACTTTGCTGTGGCAGACCAGCTTGGCTGCCCGCGAAAAAGGTGACAGGGTGCGAGTATATATTCGCAACTTGTTCATCAGTGAGTTGCACTTTGTCTAAAATACTGTGCTTGCCTATGCTGAGTGAAAGTGCGTTGTTGGTATTAATGTGCAGAGTGACTTCTTGAAATTGGCAATTGGTGTATTGCAGATCAGTATCAACATAGTTACGGATATCGACGCTTGGGTTATGCCCCCATACACCTATCATACGGCCGAAGGTATCTCTGAAGAAAATCTCAATACCATTTGCACTGTCACTGTGAACAGGGCCAATGGTTGATTGAGGCTTAATTTCGAGGCTTTTCGGCGTAGTTGCACCAAGACGTATGCCAAATGATGACATTTGCATAGAGGAAACGCCCGGTTTGCCATCGGCATTACAGCTTTTATATTCAAAAGCGAGTGTCGCTCCTGATTGGTTCGGCGCCAGATGACGCTCAAAAGATAAAATACTCAGTGTATCTTTGTTTTGCTCATTAATAAGCTGATATTCCCCATACCCATCTTTGTTGCTGTATTTTGGGTATCCCTCTAGCGTACTGGCCATGTAAATTCGAGCGTTAGACAGGGAGATGTCAGGAGTTATAATCTCACCTTCAACAGGGGCACCATCGGTAACATCGACGGCTGAAGTATATAAATGAAATTGACGTTCACCTGTGTTCGCCACACTAATAGCACGGCCTGACGCGGTAACGTAATGCCCATTTTCAGCCTGCATTTCAATTAAGTCACTGCCTTTAGAAGAGACTGTAAATGTTGACCAAGCATCGGGTGTCCAACCAGGTGTAATTGAGACGTACTGTTTATCTTGGTAATACCGTTTCAAATAACGGCCTGCATATTGAGATGCGGTATCTTGATGTACCCTCAGATTGAGGGTACCACTTTGTGCATCCACTATTTCTACGTTGAATTTACACCAAGGGTTGTAAAAACCTCGCAAGTTTGAGGGAAGGCCACTGTAATCGGGTACTGCAATCGTGACTAACCCGTTGCTCTCACGTCCAAGACACACAAAATCACTTGGTTGCGCATTTTTTGGTTTAAGTACAATGGTATCACCAGTTTGTAATGACAAGCCCGATGATAAAATAAGCTCATCAGCTTGTGTATATTGGCTGACAGCACCTAAGCTAAGCAATAGTAAGCTTTGTGCAGACAGTATAAATTGACATGGTTTTTTGTGTTTCATTCTAACCTCTATTTGGAAACAAAAGCCGCTCAAACGTTGTTCATTGCATACTAGAATGAATATATGGCTTTTCTTTAAGTGTTTAATAAATAACCTAAATTCTGGATAAGCGAATTTGCCCAATAAAGCTATTTTTCTCACTCTCGGCGTTGCTTTCATTTGTAATAGCCTGCTATTACTGCATAAAAGCGCCTTGATATTGAATAAAATATCATCATTGGGTTGTACGTAAGCTTGTTTTCAAAACATTTTCTATTCCAAAACTCTTATCCAAACCGGAGGTTAAATAAAATGTGTTCTCTGAATGTTTCTCTTTGCAGCAAACAGTAATAATCGTGTTTTACAAAGCGCATGCACAGTGAAGTAAATACTTCACTGTGTGGTTTGGCTTTAACTTTGAAAGTCACGCTTGGCGATGACGCTTACGCTTAAAAGCACGAGCCAACCGAACAACTCAATGCTGAGTCGGCGTCATACATGACATATATGCATATAAGGACCAAAAGTAAGGCTCCGTAGAACAAGTGATCGTCATTCTTAATTTTCATTTCAATACCTAATGTTCAGTGATAAGTGGAAACGCGATGTGGGTTAAAGCGCTAATGAGTTATCGTATAAAGACTTGAGGTTGCCTTGAGTGAGCGTATCTCTCATGCGCTGTATTTGGCTTTGCGTGAATGTTTTTCTGTGCTCATCTGAAGCACTCTCGCGCATAAAATTAAAGTACAATTGTTCATTTGCACAGGTGTCACGGAAACTGGTCGGCATATCACAAGGCGGAGTAATTGGACTATCAACAACAAAACCATGCAATCCTAGGAAGTGACCTACTTCATGGGTTAATACTGTTTTGGGCGTAGCGTGTAACGGTGTTTTTTGCTCTATCGTGGGGTTGTGTTTTTCAGGTTTTGCTTTTTGGGTATTGAATATGCTGCTGTCGATGATAATGCCCGTTTTTTCATCAGAGCCAGCTTGCGTTTTGATAGTTTTACTTAGTTTAAAACCAGTTTCAGTATCAAGGTCGCCTACCCAGACATTAACGTAACGGGATGTATCCCACACTGGTTTGTTGTTACTGAACGGCTCAGTTGTCGTCGAGTGAGCGACACGATTGATACCTGAAGTTACTTCACCTGAGGGCGTTTTAGATGCTAAGTAGAATTGAATGCCACTGTCTTTCATGCTGTGTGATAGCTTTTTTGCGCCAAATGTTGAAATTGCCTGACTCGCGCTTTGTGCTCTAAAATTTCTATTCAACCGAACAAGTTGGGCGCGGATTTGAGAATCAGTAATAACGGTGGTTGCACTGTCTAATGCGTGTACAACAATGGGTAGCTTAATGACTTCTAGTAATGCGTCGGGTGCTTGAAATTGAGACTCAAATTTCGCAGTAATATGGCACGGAGCTGTGGCATTTTTTACTATCCAAGCATTTTTGTTTGTTCTTGTTACGCCACACCCAGAGAGGCTTCCGATATGATGACCCGAGCGAGCTTGAGAATTGAATGTAAAGGCGCTGCCTGCTGCGATTGATTCAGGTAAACCAATAAGTTCGCCTAACCCAGTTACTGTGCTAGTAATTGCGACTTTATTGACTATTTTTTTGTCTAAAATGGTAATGGTACAATCTTGGTTTGTACCATTAAGTGTAATTGCGTTTTTTTGAGCGCTTAATTTAGCATTACATCCTGATACTTGCTCAACCTTAAACCCAGCCATGACCTTGATTGCAAAGGAACCATCTTGCTCTTTAGTAAGCATTAAGCTCGAGGGCGTTGCGTTTAAAGCGAGTGGATTGTATTTGAGAGAGATAGTTGACTTTGATGCGAGCGAGCTATCGGTTTGTGGCAGTTGTTTAGTGATCCCTTTATTTTCTGGGGTAGCAGAGGCAACCGTGTTTTCAGAGCTGCCGGAGCATCCACCCAGTAAGCTTACGAGGGCCAAGCTTGCCAATGAGAAGTGTAATTGAGTCATGTTTTTTCTCTTTTTATTAAATAAGTGAGTTTAAAAATGTTTGCGCTCAAGCGCTTTTAACACAATGAGCGTGTTGTTTGCTTTTCGTGCTAAATATGAATTGCGATGAACTTATCACTGATTAAAAAAACATGTTCTTTCTTGTTCTTAGTAATTATTTGAATATATTTTAAGTTTAATTTTTTCTTATTAGGTTTCTGAAAAATAAGCTTATATTTTTTAATTTTTAACCGTATAACGGGGACATTGAAAATGTACTAAATACAACAACAGAATAAGTCAAAGAGATTACCTATAACGTGTTATTTAATTAGTTTACAAATTTAACATTTTATCGTTGTATATTATTTTGTTATTTCTATCTGGTATGAGCTCTTAGTTAATGTTTTACAGCAGTAGGAATGGCAGTACATCGAGAAGGGGCACTATAAAATTCATTCAAAATGGATGTATTCGGCATCATCTATAAAGCATTGAGGTTACTTTGACTCATAAGTACATATACTGCATTTTTTACAACTATTTTGACTGTAATGAGGTGTAAGGACTGAGTTATTCAGCACTTTAGGCATCAATAGGTTGATTAATGTTGAGGTACTCTGGGTGATAGTTATTTAGTGGTTTTTCCTTCTTTTTAGTGTGTTTTGTTCACCTACGTTATTGTCGTTAGTGGAGTTGCGTCACTGATATAGAAGCTTTTCGATACATTTTATACGCTTATTTGACCTTGTATCTTAAAAGAGATGAATTCTCATTCTTATCAGTATATATTGTTATGTTATAACGTTTGTTTTTTTAGGAGAAGATCACTATGATAAAAACTGAAGTTGTCATTGTTGGTGCTGGCCCTGCAGGCTTAGGCTGCGCGGCGTTACTTAAGCAAATGGGCATAGAGGAGGGGGAGTTAATTGTTTTAGAGCTGGGGGAAATAGGGGAAACTTTCTTAAAGTGGCCTGAAAGTATGCGCTTCATTACGCCTTCTTTTCCTTCTAATGGATACCATCAAACTGATTTGAACGCCATTACACCTGACACATCACCCGCCTTTAGTACCGGTAAAGAGCACCTAAATGGTAAAGAGTACGCGCAATATTTAAATTTGGTTACTCAGCACTACGACATTAAAGTTAATACACAAACACGTTTGAAGTCCGTTGTAAATTTAACCGATGAAGAGGGGTTTTTACTGGAAACTGACTCACTCAGTATCCGTTGTAATTTCATTATTTGGGCTGGTGGTGAGTTTCATACACCGAACGTAAATGCATTTAGTGGAGCGTCATTATGTATACATAATAGTGAGATACAACGATGGAATGAGAAGGAGCAGGGAGCATACATCGTCATTGGTGGATATGAGAGTGGGGTTGATGCAGCATACAACTTAGCGAATGAGGGGAATAAAGTAACGGTATTGGATTTTATAGGTAATAATTCAGATTCATACGACCCAAGTATGGTTTTGTCACCTTATACGGCAGAGCGTTTAGCTAATTTAAGCTCCTTGGATCAGGTTGAGCTAGATGAGGAGTTTAACGTTGCCTCGGTACAAAAAAAAGCTGAACAGTATGTGGTTACTTCCACCTGCGGTAAAGTGCTAACCTCCCGTTTTCCACCTATCAATTGCACTGGATTTGATATTAATTTAGGGCCTGTTGCAGAGCTTTTTGATTATCAGGCAAATGGGTATCCATTAGTTAATAAATTTGATGAATCAAGTAAAGTGCGAAACTTGTTTTTAGCGGGGTCACGTTTGTATCACGATCCCACGCTGTTATGTTTCATCTATAAATTTAGAGGCCGATTTTTTGCACCATGTAGTGTTATTGGCGAAGAACTGGCTTTAGATATGAGTATATTTCGACATTACAAAAAAGCGGGGATGATACTAAATGATCTAAATTGTTGTGTGGAACAGGAGTGCTTCTGTTGAAGACCCAACGGATTGAAGTTGAAACCTATTATCCGGAAAAAAAACTAGACAGTAATTGGTTATTGATAGGTAAAGAGAGTGTTGGAAAAACCGCATTTATAGAGAGCTTAGTCGGTAAAAAGTCGACCAGCAGTAATTTACAAGGAAGTTCTTTATTCTGCCAAAGTTATGATTGGAACGCGCAAACGATAATAGATACGCCAGGCATTCAAACCCGTATGGACAGTGTTATAACCTCTCAAGTATTAAAAAGATTACATACCAGCAAGCAAGTTATTTTGATGGTAAAATCAACTGATTTACTGAGTGACCTAACCGACCTATGGCCGTTAATACAGGGTCGGGTTGGTATCATTGTTGTTACTTACTGGGATAAAGTGAGGCACCGCCCCGATGTATGCCAAGAAATAGCACGGTTAAAATCGGTCACGCAGCTTCAGTGGATCACAGTAGATAATCGTCGTGTTTTGCCTGATCAATTACTCGAACTTGCAACGGCACTAAAAGGGGCTAATAAGTTTCCGAATCAACCACCTCATTTAACGGCAAATTGGTCAGTCATACCAAGAAGGGCATTTTTTGAATTACCATTGATAGGGCCGTTACTGTGTTTCATGCTACTTGTTCTTCCCGCTTGGGTGTCTGTGGTGAATGCAAATGCATTGGCCGATTGGCTTTACCCCTTCGTTGAAAGTGGTGCTAATTGGCTAAAAACACGCACAGGTACTTTACCGGATGTACTTAATCATATGTTGCTGGGGGACTATGGCGTTGTGTCGATGCTGCCTTTTCTTTTATTATATGCACTACCAACGGTATTGGTTTTTTCTGCCATTATTGCTTTGTATAAAACAACTGGGCTGGTTGATAGACTCTCGTTTAGTTTAGACCCATTTATGCAGAAGCTCGGGCTAAGTGGACGAGATCTTGTACGAGTGATTATGGGATTTGGGTGCAATGTGCCCGCAATTATTCAAACTCGTCATTGTTCATGTTGTACTCGGGGAACATGTGTCTCAGCAATCTCTTTTGGATCGGCATGTTCTTATCAACTTCCAGCAACAATCGCGGTATTTTCAGCAGCAGGTAAACCGTATTTAGTTTTACCTTATTTGGCGGTACTTGCAGCAACCACTTGCCTATATTTATTACTGACGACATCGAAAAGTCAGCGCAGAGCAGCCGTATCAGCGAACTTATTAAATCGAGGGTTTTTACAACCCCCTAATTTGCAGTTTGCGATATCTGAAATGCTCGGTGTTATAAAAGAATTCTTTACTACCGCTTTTCCGTTATTTATTGGTATTTGTTTAGCCGCAGGGTTTTTATCTTGGTTGGGTTTTTTCGGATTTCTAACAGAGGTTATTGCGCCACTGATGGCGTTGGTTAATTTACCTGAAGGTGCGGCAATTGCTGTGATTTTAGGGGCAGTCCGAAAAGATGGTTTGGCCATTGGTTTAATTGATAGTGCATCACAAAGCTTAAAAGTGTTTGGGATGTCGGATGTTCAGCTATTGTCTGCGGTTTACCTTGCTGGCGTGATGTTGCCGTGCATTGTATCTTTGCTGACGATTGTTCGAGAAATGCGTTGGCATTTCGCGATAAAAATGGCGCTGCGTCAAATGACATGCGCTATTGCTTTTACCGCAGTACTGAGCTGGGGGTGGGGATAGGAATAGCTAATCGAACTTACCTAGACAAGTCATATATTGCATCTGGTATGACTTGTCTAAATATTCCTGCGATCATTTATTAATTAAATTTACGGTATCGAATACCCAGTAATGTGACGACTTGTAAGATTGACACATTGCTTTTGTTTTATACACACCATATATGCTGCTGGCGTTGCGCTATAAGTCAGCCATTGATCTTTTGAAATCTGTTTTGTAGCCACTTTATTTAAGTGAGTAATAACATCACCTACTTTTATCCCCGCATATTGCCCAGGTAAATTAGGCATAACGTAGCGTACCAAAAATTCACCCGAGAGTAACTTTCGTACTTCTAACCCCATTAGGTTATAACGTGACGTGATAGGGCGATTATCTAAGGGAGTTAAATATAACGTTTCAGTGAAGTAATCAACAGTTGTAATGAACTGATTAAATATGCCATTACCAATGACCCAATAGTCTTCCTCATCTACATGTTCAATTAAATTTGTTCTGACGTTTGGCAAAGTCAACGTACCAAAACTCACGCTAGGGAGTGTAACGCGTTGATGCTCGGCTTTTCCGCTGAGACCGATATCTGCTCCAGTTACTTGGGCGTTGGGAAGTGTTAAATCGTTATTGATAGGGTATTGTGCACTGAGTTTGAAATAATGCCGGCTTCCAGTATCAATAATGACGTCATTTTTAGCGATATGACCCTGACCAAAGTCAATTCTTCCCTCCACGTATAGTTTACTCATGAAAATATCGAACGGGAGAGAATATGTATTTTTAGTTGCAATTGTAGGGCTGTTTGATACGGTCACTTGCTTCGCTTCTTTGTTAAATGTCCAAGCAAAATGACGCATTAAATCATGACCAATAACGCCATCAAAAATTAGCTCATCCTCACGTTGAAAATAATGAGTCTTGCTTGCTTTGATAAATGCGCCTTGAAAACCCTGAACTTCGATATCGCCAAACCTTAAAGAGCGCATAGTCGTTTGATAACTTTTGCTATCTTCTTGGTCACCCCAGCCGCTTAATTCTAAATCGTAGCCTCTTGGTAAGTTCAAACTGCGAACTTTTGGCGTATCAAACAGCACTGTAAATGAAGCGCCTGTGTCTACCATAAACTTGAAATTATCAACGCCATTGATACTGCCGTAAACATACGTTTTTTCGCCAATATAATCAGTTTTGATATTAATCTGGTTCAATTGTGCGTGCCAGGTTGGCACTACATCATCATTTGCGCTGTGTAACTTTAAAATGTTGATCACACTGCAGCCATTGAGTGAAATAAATAGTAAAGTTATTATGACCAGTCTTTGATAATTGGTTATCACATTTATACCCCTAGAATACGTCGAGTACACAATGTTAGGGAGTAAGGTGTGAAGAGAATGTGAAAGCATAACAGTGCAGCATTTCAAAGGTATACTCTCTCTAATGCTCCAGCGCTGCGATTACTGTGGTTGACCAGTAGGGTGATAGACTTTGCATTTATGTTTAAGGAGGGAGTATTGAAATGATTGTGATTGACAAAAAAGATCCGCAAAATGTCAGCGGATCAACTTTTTATAACGATTGAAATCGTTGCGCAAATACGTTATTTATATATTTCTTACTTAGTACGCTGGCTCACATACACGAACACGACGAGTTTCAGTTTTTACTGTATGGGTATCAACATCGCCTCTTACATTCTTACCTTCACGCCACCAATACTCGCACTGCTCACCGTTTACTGGGTAATAGCTTTCCCATGTATGTGACATCCATCGCGTTCCGCAGCTAGGCATGCTTCCTTCTTGCGTAAATGTTCTTTTTATTCTTAGGTCTTTCTCTAAAGACACTTTACGCCAGTACTTAGTCGGGCAATTACGGCTTGGGTTACTATTAAAGTGAAAGTACGGTAAACCATAGTACTCAAAAGCAACTTCGTACTCACATTCAACCGTATGTACTTGTACTTGCTGGTTTTCGTACCAACAGATCTCGGGTGCGCGATCTTCTGGTGCAGCTAAAGCGCCGGTTGAAAGTAGGACTGTAGCAAGACTCATTGCGAGTGTGTTTTTTAACATGATCATTCCTTTTTTTATTTAAGTTAATTGAACAAAAATAATACTAAAGGGTCTTTGTGTTATTAATATTTTATAAATAATACAGCTGTGTTACGGTTTGATTTTAGGGACTGTGAGATTTATTGAAAGCTACCCGGATGCTTTCTTGATTTGGTACTTACTTTTACGTCATTCAATATAAAAACGACTTTTCTTCGATAATCTGTTTGCTTTACGTGCAGTACTTGATTCCTTTATCTAAACTTTAAAATAATTATGAGAAAGGATTCACCATGGATATAAAAAACTTTTCTGACGAACTTAAACTTCTTGTAGTCGACAAATTATTATTTGGCGGCTTGGTATTCGCATGCGTATTTTTGGTCCAATCAGAGTATGAACAATTTAACAATGAACGGGCTTTTAAAATTGAAGTTACGAAAATCACTTGGGCTTTAACAGATACAAGTATTTCAAAGCTTAATACTTGTTCAGAGCAATTGGCTGCCACTATTTTACATGTTTATCAAGGGGCAACACTAAGTTCAATTGATAGAAACAAAGCATACGAAAATATAATGTGCATTGAATTACAAAGTGAGGCGTTAGCTTCTCACTTAGATACAAACATTAATGGTGAAGAAACGGAACTGATTTCAGGGCTTCAAATTACGAGCT
>NZ_JAGJEF010000072.1:0-26366 GCF_018100875.1 Pseudoalteromonas sp. MMG012 | reverse complement strand
AATTATAAGGTAATAAAATGAAAAATACACTGGTAGCAATTGCAGTATTAATGTCTTTCAATACGCTTTCTGCGGATTTAACCTTTCAAAACACAAATGAAATGAGCTATGCAGAAATTAACGATGTAAGAAATAAACTTTCTGATTCTGAGTTATTAAAATTTGATAATGCTGTCAACATGCAAATGAGAATGGCTGTAGTATATAATGATATGAACTACAGATCTCAGTATCGAGTTATTGTTGAAGATACGCCAGATTTCCGAGTTATTGGTTTTAATGACAATACCACGGCAATTAAAGTTTATAATGCGATTGGTGTGACTGTTTATCAAAAAGCGAATTATGGTGGTCAATATAGAACGATCATAGGTGATTTAGCCGACTTTAGATTAATTGGTTTTAATGATGATACGAGTTCTATGAAGTTCTTTTAACGGGCATAGCCAATAATGAAGTCGACCTTGTTTGAGGCACTTCATTATTGGGTGAGGTTTGCTTATTGGTTTAAATCACCAGAAATACGGCCTTTGATATTATCGATACTCACGCTACCAGATCCTGCATCTGAAATATGTAAACTGCCAGCGTGGTTTACTTCTATGTCTCCCGAGCCGTCTTCAATCGTGACTTTACCCGCAATTTTTGCCACTGAAATACTGCCACTGTCATCTTCTATTTCAACATTCTTTTGTGCACGGTACACGTTTAAATCACCACTACCATCATTGATGGAAATATTACCTTGCGCGTTTTTGATATTGAGGCTGCCTGAGCCATCTTTAATGTATATCTCACCCACAGTGTCGTGAACTTTCATATCACCTGAGCCATCCACGATATGAATATCGCCTTGTGCCTGACTAATATCGAGGCTCCCAGAGCCATCCTTAATATCAATTGCATAGCCACCATTGATATTAATATCACCTGAACCGTCATCAATATTAATATTGTGACCGCCGTTGATACTGATTCCACCGGAATTATCTTCAATGTTGATATGGCTTGTTATTCCCTGAATATGGATGTCGCCAGAGCCATCATTAATATCCAACGCCATAGTCTCTGGTACATAGACGACTAAATCAATACGGGGGCTTTGGTTACCGACGACCCAGACATTACCACTGCGAGAACTGGTTTCCGCAATTAACTTGGCTGTGCTGCCAGAAGTGTCTAATGTAAAAGTGTACCCTGACCCGTCGTAAGTATAAATATCGGCATCAACTTTGATTTCAGACAGGTTTGGCGCGCCTATTACTTTTAAAGAGCCAGCACCAAGGTTGGCATCAAGAGATGTCAGTCCTGCAGTGCTTACTGCCAATTGTTGTGTTTCATGCTTGTCTGCTTTTGCCGCGGCACCGCCAACGTGAACAATACAGCCACTTAAGACTAAAGCTGCACATATTGGAGTAAGAATCTTGATCATCATTTTGTTCCTTTGAAGGAGTTTGCTTTTATGTTGAAGAAGCAATCATAATGCCAACAGTTAACTTATTGATAATTAATGTTTTGTGGTTTTTTTATAACGTCCGATGCGGACATCGGACGTCCGTTTAACCAAAAAATCGCCTTTTTGACGAATTAATATTTAGCTGTTGTCGGTACACATGATTTGTCGAATTTCGACTTCAACACCAGGATAATCAAATATTGGGCACGATTTAGCCAATGTGGTTGCATCATTTATATTGTTTGCTCGAATAATTGAGTACCCTGAAACCAATTCTTTGAATTCAGCTGCAGCAATATCAGTTTCAACTTTATCATTTGAAAGTCGCTTACCTGAATAATCAAGTGGTGAACCGCCACTGACGAGTTGTTGAGTCGCTTCTAATTGCGCCATCCATTGCCCCCATTTTTCCATACTTTTGGCCATGTCTAGCTCTGTTGTATTTGCCATCCAATCTGGATCGCCGCCTTTATAAATCAACATAAATTCATTCATGATATATCCTCGTTTTATTAAATGAAGTGTAAGTGTTCTATAAGTAGACGTCGTGAGTGTGTTATCGAGGACAATGCACAGAGATAAAAATTTAATTTTTTATAGGCACTCAGTATTATGTTTTGACAGTAAAGCGTCCCTGTGGTGTTTGACCACAGTGGTAGGCCTGTTTTTACGCTTTATAGTTTGTGTTTCGGTTTTTTATTGAGTTGAACTATCACAACCTTCATATACTCGTTGATTGCCTTTATGCTATTTGGCCAATTTTTTATCAGCTTTAATAAGAGCCTGGCTAATTTTCCGGCTCTGTAAATGGGGGCGACTGATGGACGGTAAGTCTTGTTTTAAATGAGTATTGAGGTGAATTGTTATCAAGTTACTGTTTCTCTTGAGTTTCATAGTGCTGGCGCTTCATACTTGATTCATATTGTTTTGATATATTTATAACTAAGCTACATATAAAGGGTTTTCGTGATTAAGTCGATATTTTTAAGCGCTATTTTTGGTGCTTGTATGATCAGTGGGCCGCTTGCAGCGAATGAGTTGTATGATGTAAAAAAAGCCATTCCCTCAGTGTATTTTGATATTCGGTACTTCGGCAGCAATAACTTTGTTGGTACTCAGATTGATGGATATTCCGCCCCTAATTGTTTGTTATCTATTCCTGCTATCGCAGCGTTAAAAGTAGCGCAAACATCGGCTAAACAATTTGGCTTGAGCTTAAAAGTGTTTGATTGTTACCGACCCCAGCGTGCAGTAGATCATTTCGTAAAGTGGGCAAAAGATTTAACCGATAATAAAAATAAAGCGATTTTTTACCCTCAAGTAGAGAAAGCGCAACTTTTTGAGTTGGGATATATTGCGGCAAAGTCGGGTCACTCTCGTGGCAGTACATTAGATATCACACAGGTTGATAACCGCTCAGGCGCTGAACTTGACATGGGAACCGGTTGGGATTTTTTTCTACGTTATCATGGCCTTCTTCTATGGAAGTCACCACACAGCAAAGAGCAAACCGCATGTTGCTAGCGAGCATTATGGCTAATTCAGGTTTTAAGGGCTTAAAAGAAGAGTGGTGGCACTTTACCTTGAAAAATGAGCCTTTTAAAAATCGTTATTTTGATGATGAAATAGCCGATAACTAAGCGATAATGTATCGTATTATTGCGTGATTGTTATTGGCGGTAATTTGACGCTAAGACAGAAAATATCGATTATTTGAGTTTTTTTGATGTGCATTTGATGAAAAATAGCGCGTGTAGACAATTAAATTGTAATGCCAAACTTAAAGTGACATCTGGTGGTTTTCGGTATTTTAGCGTGCATCTAGATGTGTTTTCATTGAAGTGGGCGGTCTCTTTGTTTGTTGTTAAATTTGCATTTATTTTATGATTTATGTAAAAAATTCACATCTAACCCTTTCAATATCTAATACTAAATCATGTTTCAAAACAAGGTGGTATAAACAGCGAGTTATCACTTCTTTGAAAGTTAATCTATATACTTTAATTTCATAACCTTAAATAATAGGGCCATTTTTATGAGGCTTTTATTGTACGCTGTAATCCTATGTAATTGATATACTATACCGCCTATATATAATCTTCCCAGCATGACCATTACTATTTCTTGAATTATTGTCAGTATTCCTTTGCTATGTAATTTTAGCGTTAATGCTTGGTATGTAAAATGCTAAATAAATATTTTCACATAATTTTTTATTCTACGTCATTCCTCCGATATTTAATTATAAATTGGAGAAGTGATGTTGGTTTCAAAGGATTATTCTTGCGCGGATATTCGCGCGTTTCGAGGACACAGTGATTTTTGGGTTTTATGGAGTGAACACGAAGAACGACTTGTGCGGTGTTGTTATAAATGGTTGCACAATGATATAGATAAAATAGAAGATGCGGTGGCGCAAGCGTGTGAAAAAGCATATAAAGCTTATACAGCACGTGAGGACGATATTGAGAACGCTTTTGCGTGGTTGTGTCGTATTGTACACAACACGTGCATGGACGTACACAGAGCGAATACCAAACAACAAGAGCTCGTAAATCAAGTTTCAGAGCTTCCACAGGAGTTTTTTTTTGCTGATAGCTATTCTAAAACATTAGAATCAGAACTTATTCAATCCAATATTTACCATCGACTTATGCAACAAATCTCCTATTTACCTGCTGAATTACGTCAGGTTGTCGAGTATAAATTTATGCATGATTTAGAGTATCCAGAAATTGCAAGTAAAATGAAGTTAAGTCAGGAGAATGTACGTAAACGGGTGCAGCTGGCACGGAAGAAACTGTCAGGTCTTAGGGAGGAGTATCGCGCTGGATAATATTAACTAACCTCAGCTCTGGATAAGCGAATTTGCCCAATAAAGCTATTTTCTCACTCTCGGCGTTGCTTTCATTTGTAATAGCCCGCTATTACTGCATAAAAGCGCCTTGATATTAAACAAAATATCATCATTGGAATGTACGTAAGTTTGTTTTAAAAATATTTCCTATTCCAAAACCCTTATCCAAACCTGAGGTTAACTATTCGTTTTTCGCAAGATGTTACCGGTATTTTGCGCGAAGGTTTATTATCGAATCATTTTATTTTTAACCACATCAAAAAATTAATTCCCTGATTTTTAAGTTTATAAAAAATATAGTTACTCTCCTAATAATCAATATTTATTTCACAACACTGCAAGTTCTCCGTTAGTTTCATAACAGAAGTTGATTCTGGTAAAAAACTCAGCAAATAGCGTGTATTTGTTGTACTAACAAAATTGTTTCATATTACTTCATAACGGGAGTGATGTGGCGGAGCTTACCTGGACCTTTGATATGACGACAGAAAGACAATGGTATGTGGTGTATACCAAACCAAATACAGAGAAAAAATTTGCAGAGCAGGTTGAGCGCTTACAAAGTGACTGCGAAGTATTTCTGCCTTTAATAACCCAAACGCGTAAATGGAGTGACCGAAATAAAACTATCAGCACAGTATTGTTTAAATCATATGTATTCGTGTATTTAGATGGTAATGAATTTCAGCATATTAAGAGAATGGCGGGCTTTGTAAATTATGTCAGATTTAATAATCGGCCAGCGACAATTGCCTATGAACAAATTACCTTAATTAAACGTTCACTAAATACTGGATACGATATTTCAGTATTAGCGAACCGCTTAATTAAAGGCGCACGAGTAGAGATCATTGCAGGAAGCCTGCAAGGCTATGAAGGAACATTGATGGAGCTAAATAGCAAGCATGTTGTGGCGGTTGAAGTACATGGTCTTGAGCAAAGTATGCTCGTGAGTGTGCCCATCGAACTAATAAAACTTGTAGGAGAAGCGCACTATGGCTGAACTATCTCAACATGGGCTCTATGCATTAAAAGCACAGCTGATCTGTCACGAAGGTTTAGTGTGTAAGCCTTACAAATGTACTGCTGGTAAGCTTACCATCGGTGTCGGGCGTAATTTGCAAGAGCGGGGAATTACTGAGCAAGAAGCGGAATACTTACTCGATAACGATATTACTATGGTACTTGGACAAGTAAGTAATCAGCTTCCAGTATTTAATCAACTGTCAGAAGTACGCAAGTTAGTGCTGTTAAATATGGCATTTAATTTAGGTATACAAGGCTTAAAGCGGTTTAAAAAAATGCTCGCAGCGTTATGTGTCGAAGAGTTTAATCTGGCAGCTCAAGAAATGTTGGATTCTAAGTGGGCTGAGCAGGTTGGGTATCGTGCCAAAGAGCTGGCCGATATGATGGCAAAAGGATAATGTGCTATGGCATCAATACAGGAAGAGCACAACGCTATCGTTGCCGCTGAGCGCCACTTGGCGCAATGTTTTTATGCATTTGGACTCGCTTTAAAAGAGGCGAATGAAGATCTAGAACCAGCTGCAACACAACTTCATAATGCCACGACTACGCTTGCCAAAACCACTCGTTTTTTAGGAGTAAAAGCGTGGTTTGATTTAACTGACTCTGAAGTTACGTTACTCACTTTGGTGTATATTCAAACTCTGGACCCCGACTGTGTAGCGCCATTTATAGGTCTGAGTTGGTTTGAGCAAGGGCCGACTTTAAGCCTCGACAAGTTGTTAACACTAAATGATAAGTATCTGAGTAAACGTACATTATTGGCAGAAAATATTGGTTCATCTCGCTTATTTACATTAGGCTTATTGAATCAATCGAGTCACTATATGAGTTTATCTTGTGCAGTTCAGATATCGCCATTGTTACAGCAATATTTACAAAGCGGCTGTGTATCGAGCTCGGATGGCGCATTATTTAGTGCAATAAAGAAGTATGACATTGACCCTGTTTTTAGCTGCAGTTTTGCCAAAGAACAACATAAAATAATCGCAAAGTATACGCTTTTGAACCATGACAATGCCGAACAAGCACTCTGGTATGGTATGCAATTAGCCGCTCATTCAACACTTTCAGTGAGTCAGTTCATTGGCGAAGCAGAAGAAGGAAAGCAGTACGATAGTCAAATACTGCAGGTAGAATTAGCTGAATTACTGCTTAAGAATAAAGGCCAATCGGTTGTAATATATTGGCCTAATTGGGTGAACTATTTACACATAGCCTATCAAAATTTACGAGCCATTATACAGCACTTACCGCAGATATATATTGTCACTATGACTGAACCGCAACAGAGAAAACATGACATTGAGCATGTTGATGAGCGTGTAATTGTGATGCCAACTCAAGAAAAAGTCGCAAGCAGCTGGTTGGCATTGGCACCAGAATCTCAGGCTAGGTTCGAAGCACGTGCTTGGCAATTGGCAACGCATTATCCCATCGCTCTTGAACGTATGAACACACTATCACAACATGCTATTCAATTAATGCATACGCCAGAAGATTATTGGAGCACATTACAAGCACAATGTTTACAAACACAGAGTGTAGGGGGTGATGAATTGGCAAAGCTTAGTCAGTCGCGTTTTACTTTGCAAGATATGGTACTTGCCAATAGCATGGCACAACCATTAAAAGAGCTCGTGGCACGGGTGCGTTATCAAGCTGAATTAAAAGCGCGATTGCCTCGACTAAATAGTGGCTGTAAAGCGCTTTTTTGGGGCAAGCCCGGCACTGGAAAGTCGATGGCGGCAGAAGCAATAGCGGGAGAGTTACAGCTGCCTTTATATCTGGTTAACCTAGCAAATATTGCCAGTAAATGGATTGGTGAAACAGAAAAGCACTTAGCCAAGCTATTCGATTTAGCAGAGCGCCATAATGCGGTGTTGATGTTTGATGAGGCTGATGCCATTTTCGCCAAACGCAGTGAGGTAGAGTCAAGCCATGATAAAAATGCCAATATGGGAGTGAGTTATTTACTCCAGCGTATGGAGCATTACAGTGGTTTACTGTTACTGAGTACCAACTTTAAAGCAAATTTGGATGAGGCGTTTTTACGCCGATTTCATAATGTGGTTGAGTTTACTTTTCCCACCGAAACAGAGCGAATGACCTTGTGGCTGCATAGTTTAGGCGGTAATGCGGATGACGATTTACTCGGCGTGATAACGCCTCTAGCCCATCAGTTTGAGCTCAGCGCTGCACAGATAATAAATATTACCGAAACAGCACTATTACAAAGTTTAATGGCGGGTAGAGCATTGATAGTTCGCTCAGATATTGCCTGTGCGTTAAAGCGAGAACTGGCAAAACATCACGCCGGGTTTATGGCCCAACAAGACATTTTAAAGTGGTTACAAGGAGGGCATCATGGACCCGACGCTATTGTATAAATTACAGCAAGCATTACATGCGTTTATTACAGAACGAATATTGGCGATAGATCCGACTCAACAAGCGCTTTCGCAATCAGAACAAGGGGTTCAACTGAGCTTTAAAGCCCCTGATAAAGCATTTTTTGATAAAGTAGTCAGTGATATTCCTATGGTGAATTGTTATTTGATTGGCGTAAGTGAAGATGTTGCTCGTCGGCAAAGTGAAATTCCGAGAATGGAAGTGAATGATACCCAGTCAGGCAGTGTTTATTATAAAGAACCTAAATTTGTGACACTTACCTATATGCTGACCATCTGGAGTAAAGATGAAGAAAAAAGTGCTGAAATAGAGCACTTAATTTTAAGTTATTTACTCTGTGGTTTAGGACGTTACGATTTTTTACCTGCAGAAATATTAAACGCGCATGATATTCAACTTAACCCCTATGGCATACGCGCCCAGTTATTTGGTAATGAGCAAAGTGACAAGGTCAGTGGCCAGGTTTGGCAGGCACTAGGTTCATCACCGAAACCAACATTACTATTCTCACTGTCATTACCTATTCCGGTATTTGAACCTGTTGAGTTACCAATTGTACGTGAAATAAATAATGTATTAGATAAAAAATAACAGTTACGCGCATTTCACGGTTAACTTCTCGAACAAGACCAAACTTTTTACTTATCCGTATTAGGCAATCTAACTAATGCCCAGCAGCTCGTGTCTGAGCGAAAAAACCAAAGGGACCAACATGAAACATTCAGCACTGAATACTGAACTCAGAGACTACTTTTCACGCGGAGATATACCGACACAGGAACAGTTTTATCAGCTCATTGATGCAGCAACAGATAATCAAGCGACGTTTAGCTTAATAGCGCATTTATTTGGTATGACCGTTGATTGTGTGGTGACTGAGCAGCTAACGACGTTGGACGGCAATTTATATGAAGAACCAAAGCTAAAAAATTATAATTTGGTAACGGGTGAAACTGTGTTGATTTACTTGCAAGATGACCCAGCTGTAAACGGGGTTTATACGGTATCGATTGCTGACGATGTGGTAACGCTAACATTGCAACAGCAAAGTGCTGATTTTACGCATGGGTTATTATTAAAAGCGAATCGTTCACAAGGAAGCAGTGCGAGTTTTTATGAATATAGATTCAATGCAGTTGATGCTATCGATGAGTGGGTATCGTTAAAAAGCTTAGATATACCTGAATATATGACTACACATTTATTGAATGCTCGTTTACCCGCTCACGTTGATTTAACCCAAAACGGCGCAAACTCAAAAGTCAAAGCTACGTTGTTCGATGGTAAATTTGACGGCCAATTTGACGGTGATGGGAGTGCAATTAGTGCACTAAATGCAACCGAGCTCACATCAGGAAAGGTAAAGCCGGAACGGTTCAATTTTGCAATGGTAGAGGACATTCATAAAGGGGTTGATGCAAAAGTACTGAGCTCTGAGAGCGGTCGCTGGCTTAATCATAAGTTAGAAGCATTGGCCTGCCCACAATTGCTGAATATTCAGGTACGTTGTGCAGAAACCACCGAGTCTATTGATGTGTTGCAACCGCCCACAGACATCGACCAGATCATATTAAATCATAGTGATTATGTCTTGCTTACGGCGCAAAATACGCCGAGCCAAAATGGCGTATGGCAACTCGATACACAAATGAGTCCGGCGCAACTCATTCGGGTAAATACCGCAGAGCTATCCTCTCTTTCGACGGGGAGTGCGATTGCTGTAAAGGAAGGAAGTCAGCATCAAGGTCAGGTATTTGTAGTGGCGGCACAATACAGTTACGGTCAAGCCGCTGAGTATTATTGGCAGCCCTCTTCGGCAATCGCAATGGCAGGTATAGGTTTAAAAAATCAAAATAGCCAAATCAGCGTAGATTTTGCCTCAGTACAAGATGTACAAAGTGCGACGGCTGAAAAAGTGGTAGATGCAAGTGTATTAGCGGCGCAGCTTGCCACGACCTCAATGGAGCTTACTGATGACTATACAGAACGAGTCAACACGCAAAAGTTCAGAATCGACAGTATTTTGTCAGCCAGTGATGCTGATAAAGACTCTTTTGCCGAAATTGTTACTTTAATTAACTCGGTAGACACAGAGTCAGATACAGCATTTGCTAATTATGCGCAAACGAATGATGCGCGCAGTACGTCGCTGGAAAATAATTTAGCAACAGAGTCGCAATCACGTATTACACAAAATAGCGCATTAGAGACGGCAATTCAGAATGAATCTCAAGTCCGTCAAGAGCAAAATACAGTGCTCACTGAGGCGCTACAAAATGAAGTGACAACACGAATATCTCAAGGAAATGAGCGTTATACCAAAACAGAGTCGGATACTCGATATATTCAAAAAACCGGCGATACACTCAGTGGTCACTTTAATATAGAGACTGCCAATTTAGTCGGAAATCTAAATGTTGAGGGGGCCATTGTTGCAACTCACGATGTGACTGCTTTTTCAGATCAAAGATTGAAAAGTAACGTTATGCATATTGAAAATGCTCTTGAACGCATTGCACAGTTGCAAGGTGTGACCTTTACTCGTACGGATTTATCTGAAGAACGTCGATTTTCAGGGCTGATAGCGCAACAAGTAGCCAATGTGCTGCCGGAAGTTGTGCATCAAGAAGGAGAGTACCTCAGTGTAGCCTATGGAAATATGGTGGGGTTATTGGTTGAGGGGATCAAAGCGCTCAATAAAAAAGTCGCTCATTTAGAAACCCAGCTTGAAAAAAATGATTGTTAATATGTGCTGCTACAGTGAGGAAAGAGTATGTCATTGCAAAATATAGGGGCTATTTCATTAGCAGATATCGGGCAAGAATATAGCACGCAGCCGCCATATACGCTAAGCGTGTACAGCGAACATATTAATAAAATACCAGAGCAAAGTATTGCTGTTAGTGAGTTTTATGGCGCATCTGCAAATACCATTTTTTTGCTTGATAAAGTATTTGATGTGTATAGCAATCGAGCGGCCACGATACCTATTGCCAATATTCTAGCAGGTAGTTTTGATGAGTATAGTGATGGTCAAGAGGCTATAAGACTCGTGAATGTGTTAAACGCCCAATATGGCAGTGTGCGCATAGATGGTGTGAATGTGGTATTCACTTCAAGCAGCGGTGTTAACAGTGCAGCTCGGTTTGACTTTGTGGTAGAGAACAGCATAGGTGTTAGGAAGACCCATTTTGTCAGTATGCGTGTGTTGGCTATTCCACCGCTCATATGCAACCCTGATACCTTTAGCTTGCAGCAAGGGGAAACGTTATATGTGAGCGCCTCTCAACTGATTGTAAATGATGAAGACAGCTCTAATTCAGGCATTACTTTGGTGTCGGTTAGCGGCCCTATTGGTGGGAGTGTTAACCTAGTAGGGGATAATATCACCTTTATTTCTACGGGTTTGGCAGAGCAGCCAGCACAATTTACTTATCATATAAAAAATGGATTAGATGAAACGCAAATAGGGACTGTGTTTATAAACATTACACCTTTGCCAGAGCTTGAAGCGCTTGTTTATCGCACCCAAGCTGAAGTATCTACTGCTATTGCCAGTTATAGCCCGCCAACAATGGAAGACGTATTCAATAGTTGGGCCCGGTTTGCTGGGGCAGCCTACTTTTCAGATGCAAGTACAGCAACCGGGGAGGCCGCAGATTGGCAATTTTTACGAAGTCCAGATAGGGTGTCTATGCCAACCAATACTAGCAGTGGTTGTGGTTTTATATCACCGGATAAATTGGATAATTTCTCTTTTGAAGCAACACTCACTTCACCAGCGGCAGACGATGATACTATCGGACTGATTGTTGCCTTTGTACGAGAAGGCGGTGTTAATAAATTTTTGGCGTTAGTCAGAACAAAAGGCGGGATGGGGCCAAATCAAGGGTATGGGCTGATTTATAGTGAAAATGGACCTTGGCCACCGACTTGGGTGATTAATGATATAAATATTGATGGCGTAGCAGGTCATTTTGATGGTGCGAAAACCCGAGTAAAAATACAGCGCCAAGGTGATGTCATTACATGCTATACCACCAACTGGAATGACGTTGATAATTACCAGGCAGGTTCAAAAATAACCCTTGATTTAAATAGTGACAATCGCCTCAATATTTTTAAAGGGCCGCAGCAATATGGTTACTATACCCATTCACAAGCAGGCTCTACTTATCTAGACATTGATTTTAATGGTGGCTTAGATGCCAGTAAAATATACGATGCGCAAAACAATCAGTGCTGGGAATACACGGGTGGCAGTTGGCAATTGGTACAAGGTACAATACAAAGCCATTTGGGGTATATTCGCAAGGTATTTAACCCTGAAACATTAGAACGCTTTTTGATATCGAGTACTGTCATTACTCATTTGGGCTACTTAGTGGACGAAGCACAATGGATGAAAGAAAAGCTCATTGATCAGCGGCAGTACGTGCTTACTAGGCAAAGTACTGGGCAAAATGGTGCTGTAAGTGGCGTACGCGTACTGGCTGTATATGCGCTGGATCAAGAACAAAGTAATCTATTGCTCACTAAACCAGAGCTGCTAACAATATCAGAGCATGTGCATCATGATAGCGCTTCAGGGTTCAATAATGTTGCTGTCAAAAACTGGTTTGAATCGCAGAGTATAGACTTAGTTGGTACTCAATTTATTGGTGGAACGGTGGTGCTCGAAGGCGGAATAGTTGGGCGTATCACGGACATTGGTAACGATAATGGCACCAGCGCTTATATATCTTATGACACTGTTACCTATCAATTATTTGATTTAACAAGCTCGTAATAACGTTTTAATTATGCTTGTGTTTATACCCATGGTATTTAAATCATAGTCAGTAATGCGACAAGCACAGGGTGAAGTGATGGCGGAAAAAACTTCACGATATCGTACTTCCTTACGTCATATTTTATCCAGTTAAAGCGTCAATGCGTATTTTTGAATACTCAATACTTTTATGAAATCGGTTTTACACACTGTCACTTATCTGCATAGCAGTACACCTTTATGTTTATGAGCCAAGCCAACATGGCATGCTATGAACATAATCAACAGTGCATTATCATTTATACAGACGATGCACTCCCCATATTAGGAGGCCATTTATGGCGAATACACTATCACTATCAGCACGATTAGCATCTTTACAGGGCAATGTTCCTGGACGAGAAGATAAAATTATAGATAATACCGAACGCGCAAATTCACTTTATCGGTATTTGGGAATTATTCAGCAGGTTGAGACTGTTGAAGAAGTTGAGACGCCACTGTTAGCCTATGCAAACCCACTGGTTGAGGTTGGTCAATATGTATTACTAGTAGGTCAATCAGTCGGATTAAACAATGGTATTTATAAGCTTGAAGTAAGCGGTGATTTAGCCAAAGTTGAGCGTCCTTATGATGTAGGCAACATGGTTGATGACTTAAATCATAATAACGACGAGCAAACGGTATTATGGCGATTAACCAGTAAGGATGATGTATTAGGACAAGTTTGGAGCAAAGAAATTTACCACGATACACCCCCTGTGGCTGTGTAGCGCATATAGAGCAGCTCAATATAATTATGAGCTATTGATGAGTGTGCAGAGGCGTAATAATTCGTCTCTGTACATACTTTTATATACCTTCTATGTGCCATCAACGATGGAGTAAGGTAATAAGAAGTGTGCATACACTGGAGCGATTATGCCTATAGACTATTTCAATCTTAACGATATGTTTGCAAGCGTCATCAGAAAAGCACAGCACTTAGAGCGATATATAGGTGTTAAACAGGAAGTGGATGTTATTCATACCGAGAACATTGATATTAGCCAAATCGCTTCGCCAAAACATTGGCAAACCGTGCATTTGTTAACGCAGCAAACTGATGCGGCCCAAAATGGCGTGTATCTCATTCGTGAGACAGGGCAATGGCAGGCGTTGCGTGGCGATTTAGAAGTTGGCAATTTGGTGACCAGTAAACACCCTGATGAATTTGGGCAATACACTTATTATGAGCTGGTGGCAAAACAAGGCGCAATACAGACTTGGCAGCCGTTTATATTGAGCGACCTTAAATCGAGCTGATGATGTGAATTACCCTACACATTATGCAATTACTACCTTTGCAGCCAAGCTTATTTCGACGGAGCAATGCCTCGTCATGTTACCCCTTTAGTTAGAGTAATACAGTATGATCGATACCGTGAGAACCAAACTTAAACGCTTCTTTTCAGCGGGCGCGAAACCGACCGGAGCGCAATTTGCTGAGCTGATTGATCATTGTATGATTGGAGAAGATGATGGTATTCGAATCGATGAACAGGGCAATGCTGAACTAACCGACAACCTAACAGTGCGAGGAGACTTAAGAGTCGATGGTACGGTTTGGCTTGCCAATAGCGCAAATAATACCGCACAGAGCGCAGCAAGTCACAGCAATAGCAATGCACATAGCCTGCCTGTAGGGGCCATTATATTATGGTTTGGTGAAGACCTTCCCGATGGGTATGCGCTTTGCGATGGCTTGCAAGGTCGGCCCACAATGTTATACGAATATTCAGTTATGAATAATGTGCTTATTGACAAGCAAAACATCACTATGGAAAACCCAGCCAAAACAACGGCACTCACTGATGTGAAGTATATTATCAAAATTCGTTAGAGCAGCCTTGCATGAATCAACTTAAAAGATCGAATGTAGAATAGAGGAACTAACATGCTCGAAATTGCCAACCTTTCGCCAGCACCCCAAGCAACCCTCATACCTGAAAACGCCAAATTAGTGGGGGAATATACAGCAACACTAGACGCCGATATTTGGCCTATAACGCCCATTGCGAGTGCTCAGGTTAGCTGGTTTAATCAGGCATGGCTAGAAGCTTATACGCAAACCATCGTTGCTTGGCTGTACGATGGTGTTAATAACCAGTTATTTAACTTAAATAAGCCCATTTATATATTGCAAGCACAAGCAAGCGCTGGGCAATTTGGTTTGGCTTTGCTAGATAAACTGACTTCAGCACTGACGCAGCCTGAATTTAAAGATGTAAAGCTGTGTTATATTTTTGCCGACACAGAGCAAGCTCAGTTAGCCAAGCTTACTGAGCATCCATACTTTGTGCACTATAAACAGCACAACCAAGTGACAACGTTGCATTGGCAGCTAGAAAAAAACGATGTGTTGCCTGAACGTGATGAAGAAGGAGAGTTGCTAAATTTAGCTGCCAATCCTAGTGTATTTATTGCCAATGGTGTGTTGTCGCAGTTGCCACAAATGCTGCTGCAAGTGCATTATCAAGATCTCTATATAGCTCAAGTTGCCAAACTGGCTTTAGAAAGAAAACCACCTTTAACATTGCCTTTAGGTTGGCAAAAAGCAGGCACTCAAAAGTGTCAAAAACCTGAACCTAAAAATCACGCACAGTTGACTTATCGTTGGCAAGAAACGAGCGTAGAGAAGGTGTTATCACTACTGCCTGAACAAGTTCAAGGGCATTGTACTCAGACACTACACCGCTATTCACAACAAGGCGTTTGTCAAACGTTCGCCCTACCTGTTGCTGCGCACAGCTTGCTGGCAGGGCTAGAGCAATCACTGTGCGATGGAAGCTTAACGCTAGTAAGTGATTTTTCGACAACCTCAGAGGTGGATATTACACTTCCCAATAATGACGATGACGCTGGCATAAGGTTTTCGCTTAACTTCTCGGTATTAATGGTAGAAAGCAGCCCATTTTTACAGTGGTTGGCCAGTAGTCATCAATGTAATAAATCTACCTTGATGTGCGTTAAATCGAGTCAAACACAGCAACTATATAGGCATACACAGCAGGCGTTTTACCGCTACTTTGCTGAGCAATCGCCAGAAGATTGTGAGCGCATCATACAAAGCCTAGTTGGGGCGACTAAGGTACTGGGGGATACGCAAATATTAGCGTTCATGCGCCAATATGATTATGAGCCTAAGCTACTTGCTCTTTTTTTACCGCGTTTACTAGAGCAAGGGGTGAAAGTCGACTTAAGGCTAATGTGGCATCAAGTATTAGAGCAAGTTTGGTTGGCTTATGTGCCGTTAACTAAGTGCGATGAGTTTGTATTCCAATTGGGGCTATTTGCTATTGATTTAAGTTATTGGCCCTTAGCGCGGCAGTGTTTTTTGAGCTTAATGGAACTGGATGGACCCACTACGGCTTATTTACATAACTTAGCGCTTGTGGCACATGCGACAGGGCAAAAAGCACTCGCCATACAGTGTATTGAGCTTGCGTTGGAATTAAACCCAGATGATAAACAAGCGAAACGGTTGTATAACGACATTACGGCATACCAAGCGCGCCAAGCACAGCTTACTTGGTTCGATGATGCAGTAAACCACAGCGTTGAGCTGAACGATGGTCAGCAACTGCAATTACTGCCATTAGGCCAACAAAATTTGGCTGAGTTTTATATGCAATACCGCCGTAAAGACGTTGCTCAGCGCCTTCGAGGTGTAAAACTTGAGAGCTTTTCACAACTTGAACAACTTTGGTTCCATTGGAAGCAAGAAGGTGATGAAGGGCAAAAAGCGCATTTTGCCATAATACACAGTGAATTGGGCTTTATCGGTGGTGTAGTTGTAGATTTAGAACCAGAACACAATCAAACCGAAGAGCTAGGTAGCCCGGCAAGGCACAGCCCAAACCCATCATTAAACAGCGCACAGTTATCATTTTGGATAGGTTGTGACTATCAAGGTCAAGGCTATGGAAAACTTGGTGTTAAATTAGCCATTGATCATATTCAGCAACTCGCTGAGTGCTTAAATATCTGCCAAATAACTACTTCAGCTTGGGTACATAACACTGCTTCAAGGCGTATTTTGAATCATATTGGTTTTGAAGAATATGGTCGTGTTAAAGGTGAAGGGGCTGAACTAGAGGTGTTTTATTGTTTGGATTTAACTGAGCTTTTAATACCTGCGAGCGATTCTAATGCGCAGGTAATTATGTGATGAGTATCTAATCATGTTAAAGAACAAAAATGAAACCCGAAAGCCCTCAAGTATATGCGTGCAAATACTTAACTCAAGTAGCTTATATAAATATTGATAAAACTAAGGAAGCCAACATGATAGCGAGTAAAGAATGGAAAGTAGATGTTACGAACAAAAAGAAGGTAAAAAAGAAAGGGACTCAGATATTTCAAAGCAAACAAGCTCATACGTATGTGAACATAGCAACTCAAGAAAGTGCGATAGAGGCCCCCTTGGTGACTAAAACACCAGGTCCGCTTGGTGAAGAGGGGAAAAGCTTGGGACCAATACGATATGATTCTCAAAACGCACCAGCACCAGGAACTTGGGTCAGTGATGAAAAAGAGGTAGATGGCGCTCAACCACCGGAGATATCCAAACATCCTCGAGCTCAAGGTGTTAATACCAGAGCGATGCTACATATCACACATAGCATCAATAACTTAGTAGTATCGTGGGATAACTTGGATGGTAAGGGAGCCGCAACAGCAAAAGTGAAACTAAAAGTAGATAACCCACATCTAACAGTGAGGCGCAACGACGATTCGTTGTGGCTAGTTAATGACATCATCTCAGCTTCGAAAGATAATATTCAAGATAAAAATACCGAGTGGAATAACTCAGGTGGTTTTGAGTTAGGAGATGCGAGAAGAGCTGTTTCAGGTAGGTCATTGCATGTGGGAGGAAGTGGGAAGAATCTAAAACTAGGAGGTCAAGGTGACCCTAAAAAAGCATTTGAAATACTAGGACTAACGCAGAATGCGAACGCAGACTATAGTGGCATGATGAGCAAACATTCACAAGATGTTGCTGCAGAGCTCCAAGAACGAATGAAGAGTGTACTTATAGTGGCAACACACGATGTAGATGGAGCAAAGGGAACAATAAGTCCAGAGGTTGAAGTAGATATGGCTTAACGAGAAAAGCCACTTTATTTGAATTCATAGAGCATTGAAAGCTGGTTTTACTTTTAGTGCTTTTTCATCATATCAACTACATTCAAAATCCCAATCAAATATGTTCATGGAAGAACCATGGCAAGAGCACCACAATTGGAGTTTACTGGGGGGTTATATCATGTAGCGCCACGTGTTAATGAAAGAAAGCTGGTTTGTCTTTAGTGTGTTGATTTTAATTGGTTTTAATTGATTTTTATGGAGGTTAAGACAGGTGAGTAAAAGTTATAATTGGAACATCCACGCTTATTGGCTAATGAACAACCACTACCATTTTCTTGTTGAAACGCTTGAAATCAATTTGAGTGCAGATATGCGCCAGCTTAATGCTATATAGCTGAAGCTTTAACTGAGTGCATCGTACTTAACCCATCAGAGCCTGTATAGTCGATATATTGGAACGATGGCTCGGTTACGCTTTGCTGAGTTTGTTGCAAATGGAAAAGGGGTAAAGATCTGGCAAAACATCACTAACCAAGTGTGTTTGGGTAGTAATATTTTTGTTCAACACCACTTATTAAACGAAAAGATGTTGAAAGTTGGCTTATCAGAAGTCCCTAAAAAGCAAGTTCGGGTGAAAGCATTAACTTTACGACAATATGAGCAAACCAGCCTAAATCGCAATGAAGCAATACAACAAACCTACTTATCAGGGCACTATAGCCAAAAAGAGTTAGGAGAGTTCTTTAATCTTCATTATTCTCGGATCAGTCGAATAATAGCAAAAGGCAAGACCTGACCCCAAAGTCCATGAACAGCTTTGGCCTTATAGGCAGCAAGAAGGGGATGAAGGGCGAAAAGCACACTTTGCTTTAATACACAGCACATTGGGTTTTATAGGGGGGGGGATTTAGAGTTTCAGCCTGAGCCTACACAAGGTGAGCAGATTGAAGAGCAAGTAAAATCATGCTCAACCGTTTCAACCGTTTCAACCGTTAGTGCTCACCTACCATTTTGGATTGGTTGTGATTATCAAGGCCAAGGGTTTGGCAAAACGGGTGTTGAACTTGCGGTTGAACATATTCGCTTGCTTGCTCCACGTTTAAATATCGCACAACTAGCCACTTCTGCATGGGTCCATAACACCGCTTCACGGCGAATTTTGCAATACGTAGGGTTTGAAGAGTATGGCAATGTACAGGATGGAGGGAACAAGCAAGAGGTGTTTTATTGTTTGGGGTTGCATGGGGCAAGTGCGATTTCGGAGTAAGTAGGGGATAGTTCAATCAGCACAAATGTCTATGAGTAATTGATTCAATTTTTGGAGAATATTTGAAATGGAAGCAAGTGAGAATACATCAGTACAAAATGAAATACTAGCTACAATGAATAGCGTTGCTTATGTGTCAAGAGTGACGTCAGAAGAGGAGTGTAAAGCTTCTATCAAGCAAAAAGGGCTCGTTGCATCAAATAACAAAAAAGGAGGGTTTGATGAGGCTAAAAAGTGGGTAACAATGGGTGCAGATCCTCAGCTAGAACATAAGTCAGAAGGGCAAAGGTTTGTAACGCGTTATCATTTGGGTCAAAGTATCTACCGTTGGGCAAAAGATAATGAATATCCTATACTTGATGAGGTGGATGGAGTTTTCTTGACCACCACTGATCAAAAAAGAGATAAATATGAAATGCTTACGGTTAAATCTAATGGGAGTGAAATGAAAAACTTAGGTATAGGTTCTAAGCTACTTCAAAGTTTTAACTCTACGCTTATTACTAAAATTAAACCACTTATATCTCAAAAGAAAAAGGCTGGGAAAAAGAAAAAATAGCTAGTTAACCTGAGATCTGTATAAGAACTAGAGCCGAGTTACCTTTATGCTCGGCTTTTTTGCTTGAAATGTATAAACAATCAGCCCCACCATTAAGTTCACCATAAATGAAATGCAGCTACGGTGCCTTGTGTGATCTATCTGAGCCATGTTCTGAGTTGATCAAACACCGTTTCAATTATGTGTGTGATTCATAGGCACCCTTTCTATAATTGGTTGTCATGAACGGTGAAATTCAGCAAAGATTAAAGTGGATAAAGCTTTATCAAGAAACTAACAATGCAGGCTTAGTTTGTTTGCGTTGTGGAATATCTAGACTAACGCTGAGGAAGTGGTGGTCTAGATTTCAAAAGCACGGTGTAGATGGGTTGAATAGTCTAAGCAAAAGGCCACATAGCTCACTAAATCAAAAATTAACTCAAGAAATAGAATCTCAAATTCTTACTTTGAGAAAATCAAGGAGCTTAAGTGCCAGTCGCATTCAAAGTGAGTTGCTCAGGAATGAACACATTAAACTAGGAATTGCTACAATTCATAAAGTGTTGCATGAAATAAACCACTGCGATTTATCAATTGAAATACTCGAAGCTAATTTAAATACAGTCACACCGTGACTCAGCAGCGACTGTTTCACCTATTGTGAATCAAACTCACAATTGAATTGGAACAACGTCTTGGGAAGGTAAAGAAAGGCGAAAGAACTAATTTCGGACCAATCACTGATATACCATAATCTCAGAACTATCACTTACGAGGTGCACAATGTTGCAACATGATGAGAAGCTGAAGAAAATAATTGATACTCACGATAATAATCGACATGAAAAAGTAAAAAACCGAATAAAAACTAGCGGTAATAATTTCGTACACTTCCCTCCATCCGCTAGAGGGGATATGAACTCCTATAAGTATGTATCACTGCTTACCAAAAATGAGCGGCCTATAACAGTCTTTGAATACCACCAACAAAAAGGTAAAAAGGCTTTAGGCAAACAGCAGCAAGGTGAAAATCGCAATATCAGTATTATCAATGATCATATTGAATCCATAGATCGTTTTGAAGAAGACGATTATACATTTGCTTCGACCAAAGATATGAATACCATGAAGGGGCTAGCAGGAAAGCGAGTGGCTCATTATCAACAGTATGATCATATAACGACAGTCCCTTATGTGCGTGGAAGAGCAAAGCAACTTTTTAGAGATACTGCTACTAAAGAGCCGCAAAACTCATATTTAAACACCTTAAGGTCAAAAAAAGGTTTAGAGCTCTCGGGTGAAAGAAGCAGTAAAGAAGGCGGCCTCCCCTTGTTACTATTTAACATTAATAAGCGTGCTGTGAAGGCGGATGAGAAATGGAACCCAAGAGAAATGAGGCACCAAACAGGCATTGATGAACTCTTTGAGATGATCGGAGAAATATACAAAAAGAATAAGGATAGTTTAGTTGGCTTTGTTGGAAGCAAGATAACAGATATCAATGTAGCAGGGTTAAGCACTAACAAAATTATTAACCTAACCGACATGGTTGAAAAGAGTATCAGTAGGCTGGGACAAAGGGCAGTTCAGAATATTGTAACGGGATCATTTAAAAATACGACGTACATTGGTATGCAGTCGGGGGTTAATGAAGATGCATCTACTTTACCAAGAACGAATGTGTACAGCATTTCAGAGTATTTAGCTGAGGGTCAAGTTGGCATAAAAAGAGTAGAAGCTCGCACGCAGCTTGACAGTGGTCATTCCAGAGTAGGCAATTTTTATAGTGTGCGAAAAAATGACTTGTTAACGACAGAAGGTATTCTAGCTGCAATACAATTGAAAATAGATGATAAAACAGAAGATCATCTGGGACTAAAGGGGTTAATGGGCAAAATAAGTCAAGAAGTAGAAGTTGAGAAAAAAGCGGAGTCCTTATTAGATGAAATTAGCATTAGTGTGGGTAAGGGTGCTGACTACTGGCAAAACTTAGGCGGTGGTGAATATGCAGTTAGATCAAAAAACACCTTTTTAGAAGCGGCCAAAGAAGTAATTGTTCGAGAGTTGGGGATGAAAAGTTCTAAGTTGAGTCCTGAAACGAAAGAGTTTCTTAATACTATAATGTTTGATGATGATGTAGCCTTGAGCCATGAAGCCTTGCATACACAAAGAAAAAGGTTACTTAACTCGGGTATACAACCTTATCCAGTAGGAGAACAAAAAGGCAAGTTAAAGCGGCTCGAGTTTTAATAGCTAACCAGTAAAAGGGACCCTGTAACAGATTGTGTAACTGCCCAGTTTAAATTTTTTAATCTACCTAGTTAAAATGGTCTACTTGGCTTAAAATCCCAGTTGATGTTTAGATGATCGCCTGTGCGCTAGAGAGTTTTCTTCTTTTTATGGAAGTAAGTACTAAATATGCACTTACAAGTTAGTTACTGCTGCTCTTTGTGATATGTAGTTGTAACGCTAATTTTTCATACAGCCGCACATATCCTTGTGTGCCAAAAAGTGGGTTGAAGTATGCAATTTGGCGCAGCGCATAAACGTCAAAGCATTTCGTTATTTAAGGAAAAATCAAGGGGCTAAAAGCAGCCCCTTCAGTTTGAATTAAAGTGAATAAATGTGTATTTCTCGGTTTTGTTGCTGCTCGGTAATTTCCCACACCTCGACTGCGCGAGTAGTACCGCCAGTGCTTTTACAAGTA
This sequence comes from Pseudoalteromonas sp. MMG012, assembly GCF_018100875.1. NCBI lineage: Bacteria > Pseudomonadati > Pseudomonadota > Gammaproteobacteria > Alteromonadales > Pseudoalteromonadaceae > Pseudoalteromonas > Pseudoalteromonas sp. MMG012. The sequence goes on along the minus strand of NZ_JAGJEF010000072.1, from coordinate 4,202 downwards.
ACTTCATTTACGAGCACGTTGACAACGGCGTCGTACTTGGCCTCACCGTTGACGGTGATCACATCACTGTAAAAACCGGTGTTATGGCGCTCTGTAAGCAATGTTGGGATTATACCTCTAAAAGATTTGGTGTGGCAGAAGCCATCGGGTTCGCCATTATCAATATTAAGCTGGGCTCGATAGACAACGCTGTCATAATAACCAGGACGGAAGCCATCTGAATCAATCCAGTCTGCAACCGTCAGTTGGCTTGTGAAGCTAATTTTTGGTGCCGGTGCTAATTTGTGTCTGAGCGTTTGGCTATTACCTTGTTCGTCCGTGCAATTGGCTTGTACATATTTTACTTTGTCTTCATGTCCTCGAGGGATTTTTCCCGATAGGGTTTTGTTGGTTACTGACAACGTTACGATCAATGTGTCGGTATTTTGGTCATACACGGCTGCGCTTTGACAAGGCATGGGGTTGGTATAATGTGGCGTGTATACACTTAAATCATACGTAGAGCTTGATTGCGTTACCATTGCCGAAATGGGGGCGTTGTTATAATAAGTGACGCGCCCGCGCTACCGTCAGTATCATAAATGAGTTGCGATGCAGCAGCATTATCGTTTGTAATTGTCAGTGCAACGCCTGTTGCAATGATGAGCATTAATTTTTTCATAAGTATTCCTTTTTATAAATGAAGTGTGAATTAAATGTAAGTTAAGTGTTCGCTTATACAATACGGGGTAATTTAATTTATTAATAATGAATTTTTTGCGAATTGTCTTTTTATAACATAATGATTTTATATATATTATGATGTTTATCACAGCGCTGTTTTTGTAAAAATAAACTGTGATGGTGTTAAAGAATATTTATCTAATTAATATTTAAATTTCACAACGCAGTATAATTCGCGTCCTTGTTATTGAGTCAATAATGACTTTTAAATAATAATTAAGGAAATAACTATGTCAGATAATAATTGTGGTTGTGCACCAACAGAGTCATCAACTATTTTTAACCCTGAATTTTCAAATCTTAAAATGAAAGTTGTTGAATATACTGCTGCAGCGGGTGATACCTGCTTCGATAGTTCATCGGTAGTTACGTTAGCGGCCGGTACCTGTATTAATGCAGATGATGTACAACTGACAAAAGCGAAGTTAAGTGAAGTGGTTTCACCTGAGTATTTAGATGTGGTTAATGCACTATTAGCTGGCGTTGATTTTGCGGCGACGCCAAATACTTATACAGTTGACATTGCAGGGGCGATGAGCCAAGTCGACCTTAAGCTTTTGATTAAGGTTAACGCTTTGACTAACCTACAAGTTGTGACACCATAACCTATAAATATGTTTAGTAAATTGACGCGGTTAGGGGTTACCTAACCGCTTTTTATATTGCTCTAAACAGCTGCGGATCATCTTAAGCAATCGACTAAACTTATCGGGAAGATGGATTTATGGTTTGGTACTTTGAATTTTCTCAATACGTTCATCAAAACTAGGATGTGTGCTTAACCAACTAGACTCATCTTGGTTTTCTGTTGCGAGTTTTTGAAACACGGCGCTCATAGCATGATGATCACCATATTGTGCTATTAAATGCTCAGATGCATATTTATCTGCTTCCAATTCAGCCTGTTTGGAGTAACTTTGCGTTATACCAATAATGGTACCTTGCAGTAACAAATCTGAAAGTGCGGTAACATCTCCCAATATGACACCTAAGCCAACAAATACGAGGGAAGAACTGACAATAGATTCCATCACATGATTGTGTTCAATATGACCAATTTCGTGTAATAAAATCGCACTTAACTCCTGTTGATCAGCTGCCAACGTGACCATTGCATCGGTAATAATAATGGTGCCGTTTGCCAGCGCCATGGCATTGGCTTGATCTTCCCAATTGCGAAACTCAAGTGTATACACATGTTGGGCCTCGCGTTTATTGTCGATTAATTGTGAAAAGAGTGTGCTGATCTCTTGCTGTTTAAGCTCACTCAATTGGGTTTTTGAAAGTTCAGTATCATCGAGGGTAGTCAGGGTATGCTTATCGACGGCTTGATAAACGGGCTGAGGAATGGCGACGGCAATCTTTTGGGCCAAATAGGGAATCGCTTGGGTATAAAGCTGATAACTTGCAAACAAAACAACAAGCAGGGCGCTCATTGCGATCCATAGCCACTGCTTTTGTTTTTCTTTTCGTATCCTATGTTCTAGGTTGGAGTTCATTGATAACGTTTTCCATCACTTTAATATTGTGCTTTCTGATAATTGTTTGGCTACGAAAAAGCTGAGGTAATTCGATGATGATGACAAATAAAATAATAAAAAAGCCAATGCTCGATAGGGTCGCCAAGCCGATGAGCATAAGGGCCAAATTCATTATCCCTTTTAATGTTTTACCTAGATAGAAATGATGTAGTCCAGCCGCGAAAAAATAATTTAAGACGGCATAAGTATCGGGGTCTTTGACGAGCGTTTGTTCTAATTGATAGTAGCGTTTTCGGGCCTCTTGCGGTAACAATGAAACGGCTTGACGCAATGCTTCCTCTTGGTCTCTTAAACTCGAATCATCCATTTTACTCTCCTAAGGTAGAGGGTCAGATTTAACATCAACACAGTCTGGGTCGTTACAACGTCGAATGCGATTTATTCCAAGCCGTAGGCCTTTTCGTAAGCCATATTTCTCAATTGCTTGATAAGTATAGGCAGAACATGACGGTGTGAAGTTACACGATAAATTAAAGTGTGCTTTGGCGCCGCCATTGGCCTGATAAGCGGCAATGGCACGCAGCACAAAGCGTTTAAGCACGTTTTCGGCCCAGCGTCAGAATAACAGCTTCACGGCTCCAAAATAGCAAAAAGCGTTTATTTTCTATGACTTGAAATACAAGCTGCCAGCCGTCTTGTGCTTCGCGATTAAGCGTGGCTTCTAGCTTCTTTAATGGTAAACCACTTGAGCCTAATAATAACGTACCACAGCCACCTTCAACGACATGGATCACTTTATATTCATCATATTGAGTCATAATACTTCCTTGATTTTATTAATTATACAGACGTATTTTATCGTTACAGAAATAAGGAAACAACCATTTTGTTTTTTCGCGATGGGAACTATTACCTCGTCGTTCAGAACCTGCTTTAGGGTCTATGCTTGGTCAATGTGCACGGTTAAGCGCTTTGGAAATAAAGCAGATGTGGATCCTGACCTGCGTCAGGAAGACTGGGGAGTCGCTAATACCATATCTGCGTCATTAATATCTTGTCTGTGTCATTACTTCCTTGTCACCATGAGCGTGTTTCAGGGTCCATGTTTGGCCAACGTAGAGGTAGAGACAAAGCCCTTATGTATCCAAAGCTGCGTCAGGAAGACAGGGAGTTGTTAATACCTCATGCCCGTAATCAATATCTTGTGAGAGTCACTAATATCTGACCGGCATGATTAACACCTCGTCGCCCTGAACGTGTTTCAGGGTCCATGTCTATTCAGCGTGCATGGTTAAGCGCTTTAAGAGCGAAAAAGTAATCACATGTGAACGTTGATTTATCACAATGCGTAAATAGGCGCGTCTTAGTCATATTGAGTAATTCAGTGTGAGTAAATATCTATGCCTCTTGTATGTGTTGATGGAGCGGCCATAAAAATCACGGTTAATGGTGCACAACAATTAGTGAAAACCACGGATAACATCCCATCGGCGACAAAAAATAAACTATCGCAAGGAAAAAAGCCGATATTAACAGAAGACGACGTCAAGCAGTGGCTGCAAAAGTTTCAATCAAATTATGATAATGCGGCATTTAAAGGCGGTATTGCGATGGGAAAAGTGATCTCAGGAAAACCAAATTTAACCGTTAAGGGAAAGTCAAAAACTGCATTGGTGACTAAAGATACCAAAATAATGGCGATGTTACAGGTATCTAAGCCTGCACAAGACCCACAAGGTGTGCCAGATCCAGCTCCGGTGATCAATATATCGATTGAATTTACTGATGCCGCGCAAACCAAGCTGACAATTGCATAATCAAGTCTTCGCTAACGTATTTGTTACTTGGTTTAAGCAGGATCGCCTTGAGCATGTTTCAGAGTCTATGCTTAGCGTGGTATTCGAAAACAAACTTAGGGGCAAAGTCTACATGGATCCTGACCTGCGTCAGGAAGACAGGAGAGTCGTTAATGTTTTGTGGGAGTCGCTAATATCTTAT